>NZ_SZNK01000001.1:3970000-4267500 GCF_005217615.1 Brevibacillus antibioticus | reverse complement strand
TCAGGGGGTTGTGGGTTCAAGTCCTATTGCCGGCACCACCATTGGGGTATAGCCAAGCGGTAAGGCAACGGACTTTGACTCCGTCATTCCTAGGTTCAAATCCTAGTACCCCAGCCATTTTTTGAGAGCCATTAGCTCAGTTGGTAGAGCATCTGACTTTTAATCAGAGGGTCGAAGGTTCGAGTCCTTCATGGCTCACCAGTTTTTTAGCTGAATAAGCAAAGCTGCGTGATAGTAACAGTAATCCCTTTTCTGTTCTAAGTAAAATGCGGGTGTGGCGGAATGGCAGACGCACCAGATTTAGGTTCTGGCGGGCAACCGTGGGGGTTCAAGTCCCTTCACCCGCACCATACTATGACAGAAAGCTTTGTCCTCAGTACAAACCTCATAAGATATAACATGCGGACGTAGCTCAATTGGTAGAGCGTCGCCTTGCCAAGGCGAAGGTCGAGGGTTCGAGACCCTTCGTCCGCTCCATTTATTTGTGCCCTTAGCTCAGCTGGATAGAGCGTTTGACTACGAATCAAAAGGTCGGGAGTTCGAATCTCTCAGGGCACGCCATATTTCATATGAAACCGAAGAGTAGGAATAGATCCTACTCTTTTTTTTATAATGATATGTGTATTTTTTCAATTTTTAAGCATTTTTTCCTTGTATCTCCTATTTGCATCTATTACTTTAGAATTACACTGAAAGCATGGAGGAACAGCTGTTACAAACCTGACGGAAGAATATAATAGAACAGGAGTTGTATCAACATGAACCCTATCAAATTGGAACAAGTAAATCCTGCAATAACCGGTTTAATCGATAATATAGAAAAAGTATTGATTGGTAAGCGCTCCGTGATTGAACTGATGGTAGCGGCTATTCTAGCGAATGGTCACGTTTTGCTAGAGGATGTACCAGGCGTTGGGAAGACCATGATGGTACGTGCATTGTCCAAATCAATCAGCGGTGAGTTTAAACGCATTCAATTTACCCCAGATTTGTTGCCAACGGATGTGACAGGGGTCGCTATTTTTAATCAAAAAAGCCTGGAATTTGAGTTCCGTCAAGGGCCGATTTTTGCAAATGTCATTCTTGCAGACGAAATCAACAGGACTTCACCCAAAACACAATCGGCACTCTTGGAAGCCATGGAAGAGCGCTCGGTAACAATCGATGGTTCTACGTATCGATTGGCAGAGCCATTTTTTGTGATGGCTACGCAAAACCCATTAGAGTATGAAGGGACCTTCCCATTACCTGAAGCTCAATTGGACCGATTCTTCATGCAATTAAGCTTGGGATATCCAACGGTAGAGGAAGAAATGCGGATGTTGTCCAGATTCTCGGCAGCGAATCCATTGGAAGAGCTTCAGCCGGTTATGTCCACCGCCGAGCTTGCGGAACTCCAGCGCCAGGTATCGACGATCAAGGTATCAGAAGGAATAAAAGAATACCTCGTGCGTCTATGTCATCGTACGCGTGAGCATCATCATATTTACTTAGGCGTGAGCCCGCGCGGTTCTCTTGCTCTTTTCCGGGCTGTTCAGGCGTTGGCCTTCGTTCGTGGACGTGACTATGTCATTCCAGATGACGTGAAGGAACTAGTTCCAGTAGTGTTTGCACACCGTATGATTGTGAAACCAGAAGCAAGACTGGAAGGAGCAACCGTAGATCGGGTGTTGGCTATGATCTTGTCTGAGACCCGTGTCCCGGTAAGCTAAGGCGGTGATTGCAGATGAGACAGAAAAGGTGGGGTAAGCTCAAGGCGATTGCATTAGTTCTGATTACTTATGTATTCGCAAAATTTCAAGGTGGCTTTTCAAGCTGGTTTCTTTTCTATAGTAGTTTGGTGTTTCTCCTATATGAAATTGTCGCTTATGTACTCATGTTCACGAAGCTAGAAGTCGAGCGTGAATTAGATCGCAATCGTCTGCAGGATGGGGAAGATGTCATTGTAACGATACGTCTGCGCCGGAGGATTTGGTTTCCGCTGGGCTGGAATATGATTATGGAGCCATTGCCGGCGAGGCTGGCTGGCGTGTATGAGCCGCATCGACAACTGATATTCCCGTGGTTCAAAAGGGAAGTCGAGTTTCGTTATGTCATACCCAATGTACCGCGCGGATACTATCGTCTCGAAGAATGTGTAGTAAGCGGCGGGGATTTTTTTGGATTTTTTGAGCGTCGCAAGGTTTATTCGATTTCTCAAGAGTTTCTCGTTTATCCAAAATACAAAGAATTGACCCATTGGGCCCTGGGGGATGGGAGCTTCAGTGGTACGGTGCATGTTTCCCATCGGCGCTCTGACGACGTTGCAGCAGTACGGGGCGTAAGAGACTATCATCGGGGCGATCGGTTGAGTCAAATTCATTGGCGAGCTTCCGCACGGGGGACGGGTCTGAAGACGAAGGAATTTGAGCATCAGGCAATGAATCAGGCTGTCTTTTTCCTTGATGTGGAGAAGACAAACTACCAAGGGAAGCCTGTGCACTTGTTCGAAACAGCGGTGAAGCTAGCCGCGAGTCTGATCGCTTTCGCCAATCGGAATCAATACCATTATGGGCTCGTGTACAAGCAAGCAGAACGTATATCGATACCACCAGGACTGTCCCATGCCCATTTCCTCAGAGTTTTTGATCAATTAGCTCGTGTCGCGCCAGAAGGACAAGAGTTATTTGCAAGAATTGTGGGAAGAGAAGCATTGGAGCAGCCTCAAGGTGTCACTTTGATCATTATTACACCGCATGTAGAAAAAACGTTGATCGGTCGTTTGATCACACTCGCTCAAAAAGGCAGACGGGTGCAGCTGTTTCTCATGCAGAACGAGTCAACCATTTCGCATGAACAAAAGCAAGCGTTGCAACTGCTTGGCGCAAACAAAGTAACATGTACGTCTATTCACATGGATGATCAAGAGTGGAAACGGATTGGAGGTGCATAGACTCATGAGCGTTTGGAAGCGTCCAACGATTTGGGAATGGGTCTTGGCCCTTTTTCTGTTCCTGATGTTAAGAGAGTGGCTTCTTCCTCTACAGACATTAACGGATACGGGCATTCTGTGGCCGTTTTATGCGATTGTGGGTGGAGTCATTATCATTGACCTGTTGATCCCTTATCGGTGGTTAACTTTGCCGATCAAAGCACTTGGGCTAATGGTGCTTTTGCATGCTACTTTATTTGACAAACCGTTTTTTGACTCGGATTGGATTGGTCAATTGTACGGACAGATGATTCACGATCTTCCGTTAGCGTTTCAACAGGATTGGGCCAGCATGTCGATCCTGTCGCGGAATACCATGTTTGATCTCGTTTTGGTGTTGTTAGCGACGATGTTAACGTATCTTGTGCTGGAACAACGGCAAGGCTTATGGTTTGTCTTTTTGACCGAACTGTATTTGGCAGTGTTGGATACGTTTCTCCCGTATGATGCCAGTTCAGGGGTTGTACGGACGCTGATTATTGGTTTCCTGATGCTGGCCATTAGTCATCTGATGAAGATGATGAACATGGCAACACTGGCAGGGAAGAGAAGCCGAATCATGCTCAACTCACTGCTGGCTTCGGTGATGGTCATTATGGCTTGTATAGGTATCGGTTATGCAGCACCGAAGGCAGGACCGTCATGGCCTGATCCGATCGCTTTTTTAACAGGGAAAGGAAGCGATACGCCTGTTGGTGTGATGAAAAAAGTAGGATACGACAACAACGACGAACGGTTAGGCGGTCCTTTCCTGCAAGATAACACATTAGTGTTTATTGCAAAGACGAACGAGCGTAGCTATTGGCGCGGTGACTCGAAGGACGTGTATACGGGAGTTGGCTGGGAAAAAGGCGATAGAGAGTATGAGTCAATCCTGGACCCGCAAACCTATACATGGGAGAATACGATGTTCCAAGGGCTTGAAACGAAAAAGGTTCAAGCTACATTAGAATTTAAAGGCCCGCAGCAATTCCCGACTGTCTTTTATCAAGGGCAGCTAAAAAAGGTGAGCAACTACGCTCCACCAGAGGCAACTGTTGTTTATGACAAAATGAATCAGCAACTTGAAGTACGGGCAGGAAAAATCAACTTGGTTCAGCTGAGTGAGAAAAACGGTCGGCCAGAGTACGGCCCCAATCCGCTTTTGCTCAAACTGAATCAATACAAGGTCGAGACCGAAGTACCGATTGTTAGTGAAAAGGCCGTGACGAATGCGGGGACGAACTATCCGGATGATATCAAAGAGCGCTATTTGCAGGTGCCAGCCTCGGTTCCTCCGCGAGTAAGAGAGCTAGCTGCAACGATTACCAAGGATGCGAAGACTCCTTATGACAAAGTGAGAGCGATCGAGAATTACTTGCGCTCAAGTGGAAAATATAAGTATGAAACGAAAGACGTTCCAGTCGCTGCAGAGGGCCAGGATTTTGTCGATCACTTCTTGTTTGACAGCCTTCGAGGGTACTGTGACCATTTTTCCACTTCGATGGCAGTTATGCTTCGTACCCTGGATATCCCGACACGTTGGGTCAAGGGCTTCGCACCTGGTGAACGAGTGGGAACGGATGCGTTTAACTACGAGACTTTAGAAGTGCGCAACAAGGATGCTCACTCGTGGGTAGAGGTCTACTTCCCGGGGATTGGTTGGGTTCCGTTTGAAGCGACGAGTACCTTCATGTCACCTGTTCGTTTTAATTATGATCTGGTCACTTCAAAGCCGGAGATCCCTGTTCCGTTGCCGAACCTGGCGAATCAAACGGACGGCGATCGTGGGAATGGACGTTTCAATGAGCTGGAAGAGGGAGACAGCCCAGCAGGTAGTGGGATTAAAATTCCTTGGCAAGTAAACGCGGGATTGGCTGTAGCCATTGTTGTGGCAGGAATTATCGTGTGGCGTCGCAGACAAGATATTCAGCTATGGTGGATGCGCAGGCAACTGAATCAAGAGCGAAGCAGTGAGTTCCCGGATCGGTACCATTTGCTGATGCAGATGATGGAGCGTGTCTACACGCGCAGACAGCCAGGAGAAACGTTGCGGGAGTACGTGGGCAGGATGACCCTGCCGGCAGACAAGCGACAAGACCTGCGCTATTTGACGGAGCTGTACGAACGTACCGTGTATGGCTACAAACAAATGGAACAAAATGCGAGAACTATAGCAGAGCAAATACTCGAACGGTTAATCCGTCAATTGAAGCCTTGAACAATGCCGTTCCATCTGCTAGAATGACGATCAATGAGACTCGTATAATGATCAGGAATAGGGCCTGAAAGTTTCTACCGCTAGACCGTAAATTTGGCGACTACGAGGAGAGCACATCGGATTTTTGTACATGCAAACCGCACATGTGTACACAAGCTGGGACGTTGCCTCCGTATTGTTTATCGGAGATAGCAGTCCTGGCTTTTTTGCAAATATGCGACAACTTCGCATGGCATGCCGACACTTGCACGTCCTGTATGTTACAGGAGAAGGGGGATATGATGGACAAGTCAATGGAAATGGTCGTCGTACTCGATTTCGGAGGCCAGTACAATCAGCTGATCGCGCGCCGTGTACGCGATCTGGGTGTTTATAGTGAACTGATACCGTTCAATACACCTGTTGAAAAAATTAAAGAGATGAATCCAAAAGGGATTATTTTCTCTGGTGGACCTGCTAGCGTGTACGAAGAGGGAGCACCAACTGTAGACCCTGCGATTTTTGATCTGGGCTTGCCTGTATTGGGTATTTGCTACGGAATGCAGTTGATGAGCCATTTGACGGGCGGAAAAGTAGAACGCGCGGGTAAACGCGAGTACGGAAAAGCTGAACTGCGTATGCAGCAAAAACATAGCTTGTACGACAAATGGGATACAAGCGAGATCGTGTGGATGAGCCACTCTGACAAAGTAGTGGAGCTCCCAACCGGATTTGTCATTGATGCGGTAAGCGACAGCTGCCCGGTAGCTGCGATCAGCAACCCTGAACGCCAGCTGTACGGCGTACAGTTCCATCCAGAAGTAGTTCATACTCAAAAAGGTACTGAGTTCATCGGAAACTTCCTGTTCAACATTTGTGGATGTGAAGCGAATTGGAGCATGACGACGTTCATCGAGGACGAGCTGGTTCGCATTCGTGAAACAGTGGGCAACAAGCAAGTACTGTGTGCATTGAGCGGCGGTGTGGATTCTTCCGTAGTAGCAGCGCTGATTCACAGAGCGATTGGCGATCAATTGACGTGCATGTTCGTTGACCACGGTCTTCTGCGCCAAGGGGAAGCAGAAGGGGTAATGGAGACATTCGGTGAGAAATTCTCCATGAAAGTGATCAAGATCGATGCTCGCGAGCGTTTTATGAGCAAGCTCAAAGGTGTATCTGACCCAGAGCAAAAGCGCAAAATCATCGGTAACGAGTTCATTTATGTATTCGATGAAGAAGCAGCAAAGCTGACAGATATGGACTTCTTGGCACAAGGTACGCTGTACACGGATATCGTAGAGAGCGGAACAGCCACTGCACAAACGATCAAATCGCACCACAACGTAGGCGGTTTGCCAGAAGACATGAAGTTCACGTTGATTGAACCGTTGAAAACATTGTTCAAAGACGAAGTGCGCAGACTGGGTACAGAGCTGGGCTTGCCAGATGAGATTGTTTGGCGTCAGCCATTCCCAGGACCAGGCCTCGGCATTCGTGTTTTGGGTGAAGTTACTGAAGAAAAACTGAAGATCGTTCGTGAATCCGATGCGATCTTGCGTGAGGAGATTGCCAAGGCAGGTCTCGATCGGGAAATCTGGCAGTACTTCACGGCTTTGCCAAACATGACGACCGTAGGTGTAATGGGAGATGTTCGTACGTATTCTTACACAGTAGGGATTCGTGCGGTAACGTCCATTGATGGTATGACCGCTGACTGGGCGCGCATTCCGTGGGATGTATTGGAGAAAATCTCTGTGCGTATCGTGAATGAAGTAGACAATGTAAACCGCATTGTGTATGATGTAACGTCCAAACCACCAGCAACAATTGAGTGGGAATAGGAACAAAAAATGACTCTCTTTTATTTGCGCGATTTGCGAATAAAAGAGAGTTTTTTTTGTCCAAGAATTATTTCGTTCCATACATCATGAGAAGCTTTCCATTTTCTTTGGCAAGAGCAATATAAATGACTCCACCTAGCCATCCCGGAGGAAGAGTTCCTTCGATAATCCAAGCTTCTGCAATCGGGTTATAGCTAATAGCGAAGGGAGTTTCCTTCAAAAATTGAGAATAGTGCTCCGCCAAATAGGAGAAGATTGCAGCGGCAACTGCATGTTCATCTGCAAGCTCACCAAAAGCAATTTCATCTCCAAACCGATCTTGCTTGCGAAGAGTGTCGCGATCGGCGAAATAGAGTTCAAACCTCCCATATAAATTCTCATCATACAAATCACGTTCTACGAAGCCATATTCGATGAGCTTTTCCTTTTGATGAATGTTGCGCTTGCTCTTTTTCTTATCGCCGACCCTTACAGTTATTCGATTAACTCGAAGTCGGTCACGTTCTCGCTCCTGCTCTGCTATTATTCGCTCCCAAGCATCCATATAGCTCATTTTGAATCACCCTAAAAGAGATTGTTGAGATCTGGAGGAATCTATGCAAGTATAACACAGGCCTTATTCGAAAATACCCGGATATTAATCTCATTCTGAAAATAAATGTTCGTATTTTCGTTGACATTCCCTATGTCACCTGATACACTTCTCAATGTGAGCAGGTAATATAGGAAGGTTCGTATATTCTTGAGAATATGGCTCAAGAGTTTCTACATGGTCGCCGTTAACGACTTGGCTACGAACAAAATGTCATCGGGATCTGATTTTGTTATTATATTTGGAATTATTCCCGGAGTGTTTTGTTTGATGGCCAGGCGCATGATAAGAGCGTCGAGGCCTTTTTTCTTGCCACAAGATTAGTATGGGGGGACTTATAGGTGCGGAAGTATTTCGAGTTTGACAAGCTAGGCACCAATTACCGACGCGAAATCATCGCGGGTATCACTACTTTTTTGGCAATGGCATATATCTTGGCTGTCAATCCATTCATTCTCAGTGGTGCTGACCTGCCGCCAGATTTGAAAGCAAACTATCCTGAATTTGGGGCTGTCTTTACCGCAACGGCTTTGGCTGCTGCTCTTGGTACACTGTTAATGGGTATTCTCGGACGTTTACCGATCGGTCAAGCTCCGGGAATGGGTTTGAACGCATTCTTTACTTATACCGTCGTTCTGACGATGCAAATTCCTTGGCAACAGGCTTTGGCTGGCGTATTCCTTTCTTGTACGATCTTTTTGATTCTATCCCTGACAGGTGTTCGGGAAGCGATCATCAAAGCGATTCCACAAAGCTTGAAGTATGCAGTTTCAGCAGGGATTGGTCTTTTTATCGCGTTTATCGGTTTGAAAAACGCGGGTATTATCGTAGCAAATGATGCCACCTTCGTAGCACTGGGACATCTGACCTTCTATCACGAGGGCATGAAGCCGGAAGCAATTTTGGCAGCGAAAAATGCGTTGCTTGCTGTGTTTGGTCTGATCGTGACGGTCATTCTGCTTTCTCGCAAAGTCAATGCGGGTATCTTTATCGGAATGTTGATTACGGCGATTACCGGGATGTTTTTCGGACTGGTGAATCTGCCTGAGCAAATCGTTTCTGCACCACCGAGCCTTGCTCCTACATTCGGTGCTGCGTTCCAATATCTCGGTGATCCATCCGCTTTGTTCACTGTGAACATGCTGATCGTTGTGTTGACGTTCTTGTTTGTAGACTTTTTCGATGCGACGGGTACGCTCTTGGGCGTAGCGAACCAAGCGGGATTGCTCAAAGAAGACGGCAATTTGCCTCGCCCAGGAAAAGCACTCGCTTCCGATGCGATTGCAGGTATGGCAGGTGCGGTACTCGGTACATCTACCACTACAGCTTATGTTGAATCGACAGCAGGGGTAGCGGCAGGTGGACGCTCCGGATTTACCGCAGTTGTCACAGGGATTATGTTCCTGTTGGCATTGTTCTTCTCACCGATTCTTGCGATTGTCACACCTGCGGTTACGGCTCCAGCGCTTATTATCGTCGGTGTTCTGATGGCTTCGCACATTGTAAAAGTGGCATGGGATGATCTGGACGAAGCGTTCCCTGCGTTCCTGACGATCTTGTTGATGCCATTGACTTACAGTATTGCAACAGGTATTGCGACGGGCTTCATTGTCTATCCAGTGATGAAGGTAATGAAAGGCAAGGCTCGCGAAGTACATCCGGCGATGTATGTGCTGTTCTTGGTCTTCCTGGCGTACTTCATCTGGTTGCGTGAATAGAACTTTTTGGGAATGGGGCTCTTCGTCTGCTGGACGGGGAGCTTTTCTTGCGCTATGATAGGAAAAATCTTTTTTCACGGAAGGATGGACCGATTCCTATGACAGGTCTAAACATGTTCCTTCAACAGCATCACCACACGTAGAGCGTTTGTATCTTCGGAAATTTTTCCGCAGGTGCAAGCGCTTCTTGTGCTTCGTGCCTGCGGTGGTGTATTTAGGAAGCCATGCGGGCAGGAAGTTGCCTTGCATGGCTTTTTTGGTTTTCTCTATCTGATAAAAGAAAGGGTGTTACTTATGGAAAACGAAGTATTAAAAACGGTAAAAGGCACAAAAGATTTCATGCCGCAGGAGCAAATGCAACGAAATTGGATACGACGGACACTCGAAGCTGTATTCGAGACATACGGCTGCAAACCGTTGGAGACGCCTATGCTACAGCACTACGAATTGCTGGCATCCAAGTACGGTGGCGGGGATGAAATCTTGAAGGAAGTGTATCGCTTGAGCGACCAAGGAGATAGAGAGCTTGGACTGCGCTATGATTTGACCGTACCGTTGACGAAGGTAGTGGGCATGAATCCTGAGATGCGAATGCCGTTCAAGCGGTATGAGATCGGAAAAGTATTTCGGGACGGGCCAGTAAAAACCGGACGTTTGCGCGAATTTATTCAATGCGATGTCGATATCGTGGGAACGACATCGGTGTTGGCTGAAGCAGAATTGCTCAGTATGGCGTTTGCGGCATTCAAGCGGCTCGGGCTCGACGTGTACATTGAGGTCAACAACCGCAAGCTGTTATCTGGGGTGCTTCAGGAGTTGGGAGTCCCCGCCCTGCGTGCTGGGGATGTCATGCTGTCGCTGGATAAGCTCGAGAAGATCGGCGTGGACGGAGTGCGTGATGACTTGCGGGAGCGAAACGTCGAGGAGCCACTCGTTTTGGCGATTACGTCTTTCCTGCAAGAAGGTGTGATTACCCTGGATCTGTTGGCAGAGCGCTTTACAACCCCGTTAGTTCAGGAAGGGATTCGGGAGCTGCGCGATATGCTTGCCTATGTAACAGGAGCGGGTGTGGAGGGGAAGCTTCGTTTCTCTCCATTTTTGGCAAGAGGCTTAGGGATCTACACAGGGACTGTGTATGAGATCTTTTTGCAGGATGGAAGTATGACGTCCAGTATCGGCAGTGGGGGACGCTACGATCAGATTATCGGTCGGCTTTTGGATGATGGAAGAGAGTATCCCGCCGTAGGGATTTCGTTCGGATTGGATGTCATTCTGGCAGCATTGGCAAATCGCAACGCGGAAGAGCAAAAAGCTGCGGATGTACTCGTCATTCCCCTCGGGACAGAAGCATCCAGTCTTGGTCTGGCCAATCTATTGCGTGAGAGTGGTATGAGAGTCGAGTTGGAGCTGACAGGTAGACGACTGAAAAAAGCACTCGATTATGCAAACAAAGAAGGGGTTGCTTTTGCCCTAATCTATGGCGAAAACGAAGTGAACAGCGGGCAGGTCGTCGTCCGAGATATGCGAGAGGGAACGGAACAGCCGGTTCCTTTGGAGTTGGTTGAAAAGTGGTTGTCCGACAAGCTATCAGGGTAAAGAGGAAAGATAGTCTTTATCTTCCATTTTTTGTACAGTGGAGAAAAGGGGGAGATGGCGTGAAGAAATGGGTTTCAATGGTCGGTTGTTGCTTATTGTTTATGACGTGGATGTTGCCTGTAAATGCTACGGAGGGTACTGCGCTTATGCGTAACCCCCTCTATCAGGCTGATGTGCGAATTGATCCAATCAAGAAAGAAGTAGCAGGCACCGTAACGATTACCTTTTGGCCAAAAGACCCTACTCGTGCCTATCTCCAGCTTTACCCGAACGTATTTACAGAAGAGCATCAAGGCATGCTATGGGAGGAACTTTTAGGCAATGGCCCAACGCTTGGCACATACACTAATAAAAAGCTACTGGTCGACGGTGTTGCGGTTGTCGGCAAACAGACGAAAGACCTGAACATCCTCGAAGTGCCTCTAGAAGGACAGGTGGGCCCACGAAAGATTGTGATGGAGTTCGAGATGACTCTTCCACGAAACGACGGAAGGATGTCGTACGATGACCAATCGATCTGGCTGGGGAACTGGCTCCCGGTTCTTGCGGTGTACGATAAGGAAGGCTGGCATCTCGATCCATACGAGCCTGTTGGTGATCCATTTTACAGTGAGAACGCAGACTATGAGGTGAACGTGACACTCCCAAAAGACTATCAACTGGCGAGCACAGCGCCAGACAAGGCTGCGAAACAGGTTTCTGCTGGAGAGGGAGAAAAGACGATACAGCTCGGTGCAGAAAACGTAAGAGATTTTGCCCTAGTCGTTATGGATGCTTCCTATCAGCGAACGGAAACGAAGGTGGGCGAAACAGTCGTCCGAACGTGGTGGCGGAAAACAGATGATCCAACAGCAGCTGAGCAGATTCATGAAGCAGCAGCGAAGTCTCTCGCCTATTTTCATCATCAATTGGGTGCCTATCCATATACCGAATACGATGTGGTAAGGACTGGTGGCGCGATTAACGGGATGGAGTACCCAGCATTGGTCTTTCTCGACGGGAGTCATTTCTTTTCTGGGGAAGAAACAGGTATCGTCACGGTTGTCCATGAGACGGCACACCAGTGGTTCTACGGCTTGGTCGGAAATGATCAGGTAAAGGAAGCATGGCTGGATGAGGGATTCGCGGAGTACGTGACGCTCTCGTACTTATCTCAGCAAGACCCGCTGTTGGGAGCAGAACGGGTGCGCAGACGGCTTGCGCAGGGCACTTCTGTTCAGTATTACGTGGCAGAGGAACTGCGTTCTTGGCAAGCGCTGTCAGCATTCCCTAATAATCAGAGTTATAGCGACCTCGTCTATTCCCGTCCGTCCTCGATGCTGTGGCTATTGCAGGGAGCGTGGGGGGAAGAAAGGGTACATGACGTTTTGAAGCAGTATGTCGAGAAGTACCGTTATCAGGTGGTGACCGGAAAGGAATGGGGAGATTATTTATCTGAGATGGCAGGAGAAGATGCGAGCGCCTTCTTGGGTTATTGGTTGAAAGTAGACATGTCCCAGCAGGAACAGGCAGCAGCTTGGCTGGAGCGCCAACGTCTCAAGCATCAGAAGAAGTAATCGAAGGCAGGGGATCACGATGTGGCGGAAGCATTGGGTGGTCATCGTGGCAGTAGGAGTCGTTTTGACTGTATTCTTGTCTGTCCGGCCTTGGACAGGGCAGGCAGGCTTAGATGATGCTCATGAGATTGTGCCGATTGATCACAGGCGGGCTGCAGTTACTTACAAAGCCGACGTACAAATCGATATGAACAAGCACGTGGTGAAAGGCATGCTGACGGCTCGTTTTGTCCCACAAGATGACCAAGCTTTTTTTCATCTATATCCCAATGCTTTTTCTGCAAATGCTGCTCTCAGTGGTGAAAACTGGGAGGTTGTACTAGGCAAACAGCGTGAGCCTGGTGGTATCAAAATAAGCGACGTACGGGTAAACGGAAAAAGTATCGGCGTACAGTATGCAGGAAAGACCAATACGCTTTTACAAGTGCCCCTTCCTGCAAGAACATCGTCTGCTGAGACGGTGGTGGAGATGAATTTTCAGCTCGAGGTTCCTTATAATAACGGGCGAATGTCTTACCATAATCATGCGATGTGGCTGGGCAATTGGCTGCCGATTCTGGCGGTTAAGGACGCAGGAGGCTGGCGGCTCGATCCTTATTCCGCGATTGGCGATCCTTTTTACTCGGATGTGGCGAATTATCATTTGCGTGTGCAGCTATCAGAGAAGTACCAGCTTGCTACGAGTGGATTGGAGAGCGTAGCTGTCATCACCGAGACGAGACCGCAACGGCTAAAAATCTATGAGATGGACGCATGGAACGTTCGGGATTTTGCCCTTGTCGTCATGGACGATACGTACCAGCCCATATCTGGCAAGGTCGGGGAAACCATCGTACGTACGTGGGTACAGAAAAGTGATGACCCGCAAAACGTAGAACGAATACATGAGACTGCAAGGGAGTCTCTCGACTATTACGGAAAACAGTTCGGGGTGTATCCGTATAAGGAATACGATGTTGTTAAGACAGGCGGTTTCTTTGGTGGAATGGAATACCCGAGCCTCGTCTTTATTGCCCAGGAGTATTTTGAGCGTAGCGATACCATGGGGGAAGCGATCGTAGCGCACGAAACGGCACATCAGTGGTTTTACGGGTTGGTCGGAAACGACGAGGTGCGAGAGGCTTGGGTGGATGAGGGACTGACGGATTATGCGACGATGATATATTTGCAGCAAAAGTCTCCCATGCGTTCACAAGCGTATATTCAGATGCGGCTAGGCCAAGCACGTGCAGCGGAAGGATATGCGAACCAAGGAGTCACTGCAAAGTCGTCCGTGGAGGCTTTTCCAGACTGGAGGAGCTACAATGACCTCGTCTACGGGCGAGCGGGTGCCATGTGGTGGAACTTGAAAGAAGAATGGGGAGTCGAACGACTGCATCAGGTGTTGCGTCAATATGTACGAGATCATCAATACAAGCAGGCGAACGGGGAGCAAATCAAAGCGCTATTGACTACAGTTGCCGGGGCGGATCCCAGTCCCTATTTAGAGTATTGGCTTCAGGTCGAGCTAGAGAAAGCCGAGGCGGCCAACAATTGGGTAGAAAAAGGCAAACACGAATAATTTTTGGCTATTCATTTTTAAATGTTCGGAAACGAGGTTGACAGGCAAACTTTCTCCCTGCTACACTGAATACGTTGAGTGAAAACGAGTTCGAATAGCCCAGGCGATGAGAGCGGTGCGAAAAGCCGTTAGTCGGTTGGGTTTTCTTCTGATGATACAAAACGTAGGGGGCGAATGATTCATGCTACAGCCTTTGGTAGGAGTCATTATGGGCAGTACGTCAGACTGGGAAACAATGAAGGAAGCTTGCGCAATCTTGGACGAATTGCAGGTACCGTACGAAAAGAAGGTCGTGTCTGCACACAGAACGCCAGACTTGATGTTTACGTATGCTGAGACCGCTAAGGGCCGCGGCTTGGAAGTCATTATTGCGGGTGCAGGTGGTGCAGCGCATTTGCCAGGAATGGTGGCTGCTAAGACAGAGTTGCCTGTCATTGGTGTACCAGTGAAATCATCCAACTTGAATGGTCTCGACTCGCTTTTGTCGATTGTGCAAATGCCAGGGGGCGTACCTGTGGCGACGGTAGCGATCGGAAAAGCTGGAGCCATCAATGCAGGGTTACTGGCTGCGCAAATTTTGGGAATCAAATATCCAGACGTACAAGAGCGATTCGTGCAAAGACGAGATGATGTACGCAATAAGGTGCTGGAGGCTAGTGAACTCGAATGACAACCAAAGACCGTAAGCAAATCAAACCAGGATCGACCCTAGGAATACTCGGTGGAGGACAGCTTGGACGGATGATTGCTCTTGCGGGACGAGCTATGGGCTACCGCTTTGTCACAATGGACCCGACAGCAGACGCACCATGCGGCCAAACGGCTGATCGGCAAATTGTTGCCAGCTACGATGATGTAGAAGCAGCGATGCAGCTTGCCTCGGTCAGTGATGTCATTTCCTATGAATTTGAAAATGTCGATGCACAGGTGGCTGAAGTGTTGGAGAGCCGCGCTTATGTACCGCAGGGGAGCCGTCTTTTGCGCATCACCCAAAATCGGATTCGGGAAAAGACCGCCATTCGTGAAATTGGCATTCCTGTTGCTCCGTTTTGTGTCGTGAATAGCTTGGAGGATTTGCAGAACGCCGTGCGTGAACTGGGACTGCCTGCCGTTATGAAGACGGCAACTGGCGGGTATGACGGCAAAGGACAATGGGTATTGAGAAGCGAGGCTGAGCTGACGGAGGCGTATGAAACACTGTCCAAAGCAGGTACAGAGCTGATCGTGGAACAATTTGTACCATTCCAAATGGAGCTGTCTGTTATTGCTGCACGCAATCCTGCGGGAGAACTGGCTGTTTTTCCTGTGTCAGAAAATATTCATCAGGAAAATATCCTACACCTGAGCATCGTGCCCGCTCGTATTTCGGCTGAAGTAGCAGCCCGCGCGGAAGAAATTGCCCGCACGATTGTAGAAAAGTTGGATGTGGTTGGACTCATTGCAGTTGAGCTGTTTTTGACCGAAGATGGTCAGCTGTATGTCAATGAATTGGCACCGAGACCGCATAACTCCGGGCATTTTACCATGGATGCTTGTGTGACCTCGCAGTTTGAGCAGCATGTTCGGGCGGTTTGCAATCTGCCTTTGGGATCTACAGAGTTGCTCTCGAGCGTCGTGATGGTTAATATTTTGGGAGAGCATCTACAGCCTGTCATCGATCAGATCGACAAGCTGCCGCGCACAGCCAAGCTCCATTTGTACGGAAAAGCAGAGAGCAAGGCCAAGCGAAAAATGGGGCATATCAATGTGCTCGCCCCTACTGTAGAAGAAGCGCTCACCCTGATTGATGAGCTGAAAATCTGGACGAATACATCGGAGGTATTATCATGATCGAACGTTATTCCCGACCGGAAATGCGCGCCATTTGGACGGAAGAAAACAAATTCAAAGCGTGGCTGGAAGTAGAAATTCTCGCGTGTGAAGCATGGTCCAAGCTGGGCGTCATTCCTGAGGAAGACGTGAAAAAGCTGTGGGAAAAAGCTACTTTTGACATGAACAGAATCTATGAGATCGAAGAAGAGACGCGCCATGATGTGGTGGCGTTTACTCGTGCGGTATCGGAAACCTTGGGCGAAGAAAAGAAGTGGGTGCATTACGGACTGACTTCTACAGATGTAGTGGATACTGCTCTGTCTTACCTGCTGCGTCAGGCGAATGAAATTTTGGAGAAGGATATCGAAGACTTCATCGAGATTTTGGCGGACAAAGCTCGTGAACACAAGGATACGGTTTGCATGGGCAGAACACATGGTGTACATGCGGAGCCTACGACTTTTGGTTTGAAGCTGGCCTTGTGGCATGAAGAAATGAAGCGCAACCTGGCGCGTTTTCAGGCTGCGAAAAAAGAAGTGGCGTTCGGCAAAATCTCTGGCGCAGTTGGAACATACGCAAACATCGATCCGTTCGTGGAAGCGTACGTGTGCGAGAAGCTGGGGCTGTCAGCAGCGCCTATCTCGACCCAAACGTTGCAGCGTGATCGCCACGCCGAGTACATGGCGACATTGGCATTGATCGCAACGTCTTTGGAGAAATTCGCGACAGAAATTCGCGGTCTGCAAAAGAGCGAAATGCGCGAGGTGGAAGAAGCATTTGCCAAAGGTCAAAAAGGTTCTTCTGCAATGCCACACAAGCGCAACCCAATCGGAAGCGAAAATATTTGCGGACTGGCTCGTGTCATCCGCGGTCACATGCTCACTTCCTATGAAAATGTTTCTCTCTGGCATGAACGAGATATTTCCCACTCCTCTGCGGAGCGCGTGATTTTGCCAGATGCGACGCAAGCGTTGAACTACATGCTGCGCCGTTTCATGAACATCGTGAAAAACTTGACGGTGTTCCCTGAGAACATGAAGCGCAATATGGATCGTACCTTTGGATTAATCTACTCGCAGCAAGTCATGCTCAAGCTGATCGAAAAAGGTATGAGCCGCGAGCAAGCGTATGACACGGTACAGCCTCGTGCGATGCAGGCGTGGGAAGAGCAACGCTCCTTCCGTGCGATCGTCGAGGAGGATGCGACGGTCAGCTCTACACTGTCCAAGGAAGAGCTGGATGAGTGCTTTGACTATCGTTACCATCTGAAGCATGTGGATACGATTTTCCAACGTCTTGGATTGATTTAAATGTAAGTGCCCTCGAATTTTTTCGGGGGCGTTTCTTTTTATAATGTAGCCGTTGTGGCGGAGAAGCGCATTTCCAGTCTACGCTTCGGCATACGCCCCGCTGTGGGATTGACTGTCCGCTTCGGAATAAATGGCGGGAGCGCTTCAAACGTAGAAGCTTCGAGGAAGGATTTCATAAATGAAGCTGAAATTCCCCGCCATTTATTCCTGCGCTGGGGCGGGCTCCAGAGGCGCTTGGACTGGAAATGCGCTTCTCCTGCGTAGCTGTTTGCAAATTCCTTGAAAGTGAATCAGTGTTACCGTCAATTGTCAATGAGCGGCCAAGCGGTTACTATTATTGGAAACTCATTCGGATAGAAGGAGGACTACTATGAATCCACTACTACTCTCTTTTCCGGAGCATTTAGAAACTCAGCGATTATTGATTAGAGCACCGCAATGGGGTGATGGTCAATTTGTAAATGAAGCCATACATGAAAGTGTAAATGAGATGCGCCCCTGGCTTCCGTTTGTAAAAAACCTCCCATCTATTGACGATTCAGAAGCCTACGTACGTAAGGCCAGGCTCAATTTTCTAGAGCGCACAGACTTAGTGCTACATATATTTGAAAAGAATACAGGGCAGTTTGTGGGTAGTAGTGGGCTCCATCGCTTTGATTGGTATGTACGCAAATTTGAAATTGGATATTGGCTACGCACATCGCGTACTGGTGAGGGTCTAATGACAGAAGCAGTAAAAGGTATCGTTGCCTTTGCCATTTCTGAGTTGGAAGCGAACCGCCTTGAAATTCGCTGTGATACTCGGAATAGCGCAAGTATAGCTGTAGCTAAGAAGACAGGTTTTACGTTGGAGGGTACTTTACGCAATGTTAACCTAAATGACTCAGGAGAACTGACTGATACCCATATCTTTTCATTAGCAAAAGGTTATGAATATCAATGATAGGTAGGACTTCTCCGCCCACCAAAACGGTTTTGAAGACAACTTAAAAAATTCCTTAAGAAATTTTTAAAGATTTCTTTTAAAAGTTGTAACCGAAATGAAACCTCTTCCGTACCTACTTGTGCGAGCTTACAACGAGTCCATAAGTACCTTACAAAAGTGTAAGCTTCCTGAAATATAACTCGATGGTTCCTGCTTCGTTTCGACCGTACAATGAAATCAATTCATACGGATCACGAAACGGGAGATCGATTATGACGACAGCAATCATTTATCCAAAATTAAATCACCAACAAATTTACGAAGATTACTCTGCTAAAATATATCGCTATTTCCGCTACCGGGTAAAAAACGTCTGGGATGTGGAAGACCTAACAACGACTGTGTTTATTAAGGTGTACTCCAAACTTGAGCAGTACGATGGCCGTCATCCTTTTGGCGCTTGGATTTTCCGAATTGCGCATAACGCTTTGATTGACTACATGCGCAAGAAGCGGGAGAGTCCGGTAGATCAGGACACATTTAGCAATATGGTCGCAACAGATAAGCTGCCGGAGGAGTGCCTTCTGAATCAGGAGACAACCGAGGTCTTGTGGGATAAGGTGCACACGCTGACAAAGGATCAGCGCAATGTGATTGCCCTGCGCTATCTCGGAGATTTGCGAATGAATGAGATCGCGGAAATTTTGGGCAAGACAGAGGCTTCGGTGAAAATCCTGCACTTCCGTGGGATCAAGAAGCTCCAGCAATTGATGACAGAACAAGCATAAGGGGGGACATCAGTCCTGCCCTTTTTTACTTTTTAGAAAGTTGTAGTGGAGAGAAGAATATTTCCATGCTAGGCTCCAGGCTCCGTCCTGCTGGGGGTTAAGACTGTCCGCTCCGAAGGGATTCGCGGGGAAACGCAAAAGTGGTAGCCGCTCCGTCGCGAGGGCACGGTTGCGTTTCTTTTGCCCGCGAATCCCTTCTCCGCTCGGTAGGACTCCACAAGTCGCTACGCCTGGAAATATTCTTCTCTGTCGTTACTGATTACATTTCTTCCATTCTTTTAAATCTCTAAAAGCCTGTTTAAACACGGAAAGCTCGTAGAGGAAACAGGAGAAAACAGCGAAGATCTTAGGGACACCGACCGAGACGCAATGCAAAAAGCGAAACACGCCCTTAAGCGTCCACCTCTGAAATACATCCTGAATGGACTACTTTGGACGCGGTTTCGCTTTTTGCATGGAGTCGTGCAGTCAATCCCCCAGGGGGTGGCCCTAGAATCTGAGCGTTTTCTCCTGTTTCCTCCCCACCACTACAGCAACATACAAGTCTTTTTTTCATTCGACTTCTAAGTACGAGAAACGCTAAAGGCTTGGCGTAGTCTAGTTTTCTAATGGTATAGTAAAGAATAAAATGGAGGAGACTCAAGACGAGAGGAGTATGTGTGATGTCCATAATTATGATTGTAGAAGATGACCCGAAAATCAACCAGCTGCTGCAAGAGCAACTGGAAAAATACGGATTTCAAACAGTCAATGTTGAACATTTCGATAGAGTCATGGAGGTATTTACCCAATCGCGTCCTGATCTGGTTCTGTTGGATGTGAATCTGCCGAAATTTGACGGATTTTATTGGTGCCGCCAAATGCGCCAAGAGTCCAACTGCCCGATCCTGTTCATCTCTGCACGAGAAAGTAAAATGGACCAGGTGATGGCCTTGGAAAATGGGGCCGATGACTATATCACAAAACCGTTCGACTACGATGTGGTTTTGGCCAAAATCCGCAGCCAGCTACGCCGGGCATACGGACAATATGCTCCGCAAGAAGGGGAGCGTACGGTTGAAGTGGCGGGGCTCAAGCTGTTTTTGGAGCGAATGGAGCTATCTATGTACGATACCAAAATCGAGTTGAGCAAAAAGGAAGCGCTACTGCTCGAAGCCTTGATGAATCAACATCCGCGTGTCGTCAGCCGTGAGCGTTTGCTAGAAAAGCTGTGGGATGAACAGTTTGTCGATGAAAACACGTTGAATGTCTACATCACACGCGTGCGTGGCAAGCTGAAGGACTTAGGTTTAGAGGGAGCTGTCGAGACTGTTCGCGGTTCCGGTTATCGCTTACGTGCGACTTGGGAGGAAGAGCAATGAAGCTGTTCCTTCGAGATCAATGGCCATTTGCAGCGTTTTTTCTCGTCCAATTGATCTTATTGATTATGATTTTTGCGATGGATGGGTACTGGAATGAATCATTGATGATCTATGTCATGTTTTTATCTGTATTTTTCGCGGGGGCTTTTCTCGCCATCCGTTATTTGTCTCATCGCACAATCTATCAGCGACTGAGCAAGCCGGTAGAGACATTAGAGGAACTGACCCAGACATATGGGAATTCACCGTTGTGCCGCGCGATGGATGACATCAGTCAGGAGCAGTATCGACTCTATAAAGAACAGCTTCATGCCTATGAAAACAAGCAACGGGACCATACGACGTTTATTCAGCAGTGGGTCCATCAGATGAAGACGCCGATTTCAGTTATTCATCTGTTGCTGCAAAATGAAGACGATCCAACCGCCGAGAGCGTCCGTGAAGAAGTGGATCGGATCAAGCGTGGACTGGAAACGGTTTTGTACATAGCTCGCCTCGACCGGTTTGAACAAGACTTCCTGATTGAGCCCGTAACCCTGCGTTCCTTGGTGCAAAATGTGTTGGCTGAAAACAAGCGGCTGTTTATTCGCAACCAAGTGTATCCTGAGGTAAAAGTGGATGACAATTGGCGAGTGGAATCGGACGATAAGTGGCTTGCTTTTGTCCTCAACCAATTGTTGACGAATGCCGTTCGTTATTCAGCAGGGAAAAGCAATAAGGTCACCATTCGTGCGTATGAACGCGGAGCACATGCCATACTGGAAGTGCAGGATTATGGAATCGGGATCCCTGCCGAAGATATTCGTCGCGTGTTCAAGCCGTATTTTACGGGAGAAAACGGGCGTAAATATCCTGAGTCCACCGGGATGGGGCTGTACTTGGTGAAGGAAATTTGCGGGCGGCTCCATCATGGGGTGGAAATGGAATCAGAAGTGGGCGAGGGGACAACCGTACGTATCGTGTTGTCTGCAGTCGTACCAACCTTACAAGAAAGTAAGATAGCTGAAAGTTAATTCGATAGCTGGACTATGCGCACTTCCGTATAGTTGAATTTGGAAGTGCAAGAAAGGGGAATGGCGCATGGAAATGCTTGCTGTAAATAGCTTGAGTAAAATATACGGGGGCAAGGTAACCTACCGCGCGCTGACCGATATCGATTTTTCGATTCGCAAGGGCGAATTCGTCGGTATTATGGGCCCCTCAGGCAGTGGCAAGACTACGCTATTAAACATGATTTCCACCATTGATACACCAACCTCTGGTGCGGTTCTTTTGAACGGTACGAATCCGCATCATTTAAAAAAAGATAAACTGGCTCTGTTTCGTCGCCGTGAGCTCGGCTTTGTATTTCAAGATTTTAACCTCTTGGACACGTTGACGATTGGGGAAAATATCGTGTTGCCGCTGACGCTGGACAATGAGAAAGTATCGGTCATGGAAGAAAAGCTACAAAGTGTAGCGGAGAAGCTAGGGATTCAGGACATATTGGAAAAGCGGACCTTTGAGGTATCTGGGGGGCAACGCCAACGGACGGCAATTGCCAGGGCAATCATTCATTCCCCGTCGCTTTTACTCGCTGACGAGCCGACAGGAAATCTCGACTCCAAGTCTTCGCGCAATGTGATGGAGACACTGGAAGCGATCAATAAGAGAGACAATACCACCATGATGATGGTGACGCATGATGCTTTGGCGGCCAGCTATTGCCATCGGGTGATTTTTATTAAAGACGGGCAGCTCCATAACGAGATGTATCGTGGTGAGAGTCGACAGGTATTCTTCCAGAAAATTATTGACTCGTTGTCATTTTTGGGAGGGAACACCTATGACCTTTCGACAATTCGCGTGTAATAACGTTGTACGAAATAAACGGACGTACGCTGCGTTTTTCATGAGTAGCGTTTTTTCTGTCTTAATCTTTTTCGTCTATGCGATGTTCATTTTTCATCCAGAAATTATCGGGCAGGAAATTCATGAATCCGTAGCCACTGGGATGATGGCGGCTGAGTACGTCATTTTTCTGTTCTCCTTCTTTTTTCTCTTTTATTGTGTCGGTGCTTTCCTGAAAAAGAGGGAGAAGGAGTTCGGCATCCTTTTTATCCAGGGCATGACACCGTTACAGCGGAACACGCTGATTTTTATGGAAAACATGCTGATTGGCATTGTCTCGATTGCCATCGGGATTGGGCTGGGGCTGGTTCTCGCCAAGCTGTTTTTCCAATTTGCCGGATTTTTGCTGGATGTAAAAGCACTCGGGTTTTACTTCCCGTGGAAAGCGATCGGTTTGACAGTGGTGGCGTTTCTCATCTTGTATGCAGCTATTTCGCTGTTTACCGTCCTCGTGCTGCGAAGCCGCAGTCTGTTGGATCTGTTGCAAGGAAGCGGTCGGCCTAAGCGTGAGCCGAGGGCATCGATAGTGCTGTCTCTGGTCGCGGTAGCTTTGTTGGGAATGAGCTATGCCTTAGCTCTCACTGCTGACGGCGTGAATGTGCTCGTGCTGATGCTTCCGGTCATTGCGCTAACGACTGTAGGAACGTACCTGTTGTTTACTCAGCTGAGCGTCATCTTCATCGATTTTCTAAAAAAGCGGCGAGCTTTCTATTGGAAACGTACGAATCTCCTGACGCTCTCTGATCTGGCCTATCGGATGAAGGATAATGCCCGGATGTTCTTTTTGGTCAGCATCGTCTCTACCGTTGCTTTTTGTGCGATTGGCACGCTGGCAGCGTTGGCTGGGTCGATTCAGATTACGGTAGTGAAAATTAATCCGTTTGCGTTTGAATACCAGTCTAAACAAAGTGATGTGGAGAGGGCTCAGCATCTGTCGTTAATTGAAACGAGCTTGCAGCAGGGTGGCTTCTCCTTCGAAAAATATCAAGTGTCCATGCGGATTTTGCCAGAACGGGTCAATGAAGAAATGATCGGGGTTGTGAAGCTGTCCGACTATAACCGGCTGGCGGTAGCGTCTCATTCGCCGGAGCTCCAAATGACGAATGACGAGGCGTTCGTCATGCTCAACTGGATTGGCGATTCGGTAACGAGCAAGACTCTTCAGGTGGGCAATACACAGCTCGCAGTCAAAACAGACACGAATTTGACTCCGTTGATCAATGGCATTGAATTTAATCGATTGGCTGTCGTGCCGAATCAGGTGTACGACCAGCTTCCGGAAATGAAGGAAGAACAGCGCTTTGTATACGAGGTGCCAAGATGGAAGGAAACCCAGGATCTTAGTCTTAAGCTACAGGAAGATATGAGTCATTTCGAAGATAATTATTCGTTTTCAGCTCGTGCACCCTACTACCACAGCATGAAACAGATGGCGAACATGGGACTCTTTATCGGGTTGTTTGTGGGCGTGTTGTTCTTTGTAGCCGCAGCAAGCTTTCTTTACTTCCGTTTGTACACGGATCTGGAATACGACAAGCGGCATTACGGAGCGCTTTCCAAGATTGGACTCACGGATGCGGAGCTGACGCGGATCGTCACGACTCAGGTTGCCCTGCTGTTCTTCGTGCCGATTGTGGTGGCCATTATTCACAGCATGGTGGCGTTCGTGTCCTTGCAAAGCTTGTTGAAGCTGATTCTTGTCGCGTCTGTGGTCAAGCCGACTGCGATTGTGTTATGCAGCTTCGTCGTTGTTCAAGGTGTGTATTTCTGGATCATTCGAAACCGTTACTTGTTCCATTTAAAGCAATCAATGAATCGCTAGCGACTTTTTGAAGCATGGTCTCAATCTCTGGACCGTATCGAATATTAATAGAGAGCCTCTCCTAGCGGAGTAGGCTCTTTTTCGTTTTAGTGAGGGTGCTTTCAAAATGGAATTTTCAGATAAATCATTGCGCCGTGTCGGAAATCGTATTATAGTAGCAACAATCATTATGAAATTCGTCCAAATTTTCCGGAATCAAGCTGTAATAAGGTTGAATGTTGTTTAGAAAAGACGAATGAAGGTGTGCTTACATGGATGAAACTTTCCGAAGATCATTTTATCCTGATTTAGATGACATCGATTATGGGATCATTCGAGCCTTGCAAGGAAATGCGCGCGTGCCGTTTACTCAGATTGCAAAGGACCTCGGGGTTACAGAAAAGACGATCCGCATGCGCGTCCAGCAATTGCAGGACGAAGGTGCCCTGAGTCTGGTCGGTATTGTCAATCCAGTCAAGGCAGGGTTTCACGTACAAGCGATGATTCAAGTGGCTGTGGAGGCGGAAAAGCTGGACGATGTGGTTGCTGCGTTAACGGAAACTGTAGAGATTAGGCTCATCGTACTCACTTCTGGTGAATATCAGCTTTTCACACAGGTGCTAGCAACAAGTAATGAAGAATTGTCGCAATTTTTGATCAAAAAGCTGCATAAGATTCCTGGCATCTCCAAAACGAATGTGATTAACGAATTGAAAATACTGAAGTCCAAGTATAACTTTATTCGTTAGGCACGAGTGACCTTGGAAGGAGAATGACATCAGGCGAACTTTTCCGCTAGCTAGGCAAGGACGGAGGTACAGCTATGATTTACTGGAAATTATTTCTCGCCTTTTTCCGCATCGGAATCTTCGGATTTGGGGGAGGACCTACGATGGTTCCCCTCTTTTACATGGAATGCGTGAAAAAGTATAAATGGGTGACAGATGAAGACTTTTCCGACAATCTGGCGCTCGGCAACGCTCTTCCAGGGCCGATTGGGACCAAGCTGGCTGCATTTATCGGCTATCGGGTAAAAGGCTGGAAGGGTGCATTGGTGGCAAACATTGCAGTAGTGATGCCAATCGTGCTTGTGATGATTGGTTTGCTGCAAGTCATATATCAATGGAAGGATGCGCCGGGTGTATACGGCATGATCCAGGCAATTGGTCCAGTAATCGCAGTTATGACAGGCGTCCTTACGTGGGAATTCCTTTCAAAGGGCTGGAAGGGAGCGTCCAGCAAAGCAGGTGCCACCCTTTCCCTCGCCCTCTCACTCGTTGCGTTACTCTTCCTTGATTGGCATCCGGGCATCGTCGTAGGGATTGCGCTGGCCGTTTCATTTGCTTATTCTACTTGGTCTGTCCGCAAGCGCAAGGACAAGGACGGCAAGGAGGGTGTAGCATGATCTACCTGCAATTATTTTGGGCCTTTTTCATCTCCAACATTTTGGGGTACGGGGGAGGACCACCGAGCATCCCTTTGATCCAAAATGAAGTGGTTGACCATTACCAGTGGATGAGTGTGCAGGAATTCGGAGAAGTGCTGGCAGTAGGAAATGCCCTGCCCAGCCCAATCGCGACCAAGCTCGCCGGATACATTGGCTATCAGGTAGCAGGTGTACCGGGTGCAGTGGTCGCATTATTTGCAACGGTTGCTCCGACAGCGATCGCAATGATCTTGTTGATGGGTTTTATTAACTTATTCCGCAGTGCTCCACAGGTAAAAGCAATGACCCAATCGATACGGCCAGTCGTTACTGTCTTGCTCGGAACGATGACGTATCAATTCCTGATGGGCGCAGTCGAAGGCATTGGCTGGATGCAAACAGGGATATTGACAGTGGCATCCTACCTTCTGCTCGAAACATGGAAGGTCCATCCCGCTTTTGTCATTCTGGGTACGATGGCGTACGGGTTTGTTTTTATTGGCTAGGAAAGTAAACGTAAGCTGGTAAGAAGAAAAAGCACAGGGCTCGTAGACGCCCATAGGGTGGCTTTGGCTCGACGGTCATCTTTTTGAAGTGGAGACGGACAGTGAATCCCCCATGATGCTGGCGTGTCAGAGTCGAAGAGACCTGTGCTTTTTCTTCTCCTCCACTATGTTGACTCAAACCAAAAGGACCTTCATTGGTTTTTCTTAATGGCTAACGCCGAACTACTTAGGAGGCGCAAAAACCATGGTTAACTATGACGCAATGGAATACCCATACGCATCGAAGCGTGTGACGACTTTTGCCAAGAACGGCATGGTGGCGACCTCGCAGCCACTGGCGGCACAAGCGGGTCTCGATATTTTGAAAAAGGGCGGAAATGCGGTGGATGCGGCGATTGCAACAGCTGCGTGTCTGACTGTAGTAGAACCGACCTCAAACGGCATCGGAGGAGACGCATTTGCCCTCGTGTGGATCAGAGACGAGCTGCATGGACTAAATGCAAGCGGGCCTGCTCCACAAGGAATCTCCATTGAGGTATTAAAAGCAAAAGGTCTGGAAGAAATGCCGACCTACGGCTGGACGCCTGTCACGGTACCAGGTGCACCTGCTGCGTGGGGAGCCTTGTCCAAGCGTTTTGGACGTCTTCCGCTGACAGAGATTTTGCAGTCAGCGATTGATTATGCGGAAAATGGCTATCCGGTATCGCCCACATTGGCGCATTATTGGAATACCGCGCATAAAAAGTTTTCCCAGCAATGTAAAGGGGAAGAGTTCGCGCATTGGTTCTCCACCTTTACGCCAGATGGCAAAGTGCCAAAAGCGGGCGACATCTGGAAGTCGCCGGGTCATGCTGAGACGCTGCGTCAAATCGCGGAAACAAATGCAGAGAGCTTCTACCGCGGAGAGCTGGCAGACAAGATCGACGCGTTCTCACGTGAGTGCGACGGCTATTTGCGCAAAGAAGACCTGGCTGCCTATAAGCCGGAATGGGTGAAGCCGATCAGTGTCAACTACCGTGGCTATGAGGTGTGGGAGATTCCGCCGAATGGGCAAGGGATGATCGGCCTGATGGCCCTGAACATTTTGAAGGGCTTTGATTTTGACGCAAAAGACACGACGGAAACGTATCACAAGCAAATCGAAGCGATGAAGCTGGCATTTGTGGATGGATTGGAATACATCACAGAAGAGAACAAAATGAAAATTTCCAAGGAAGCATTGTTGTCAGAGGAATACGCTGCCACTCGCCGTGCACGGATTGGTCATGAAGCCTTGACGCCAGAGCCGGGTCAGCCGAATACGAGTGGCACGGTCTATTTGGCGACTGCTGACGGTGAGGGCAACATGGTTTCCTTTATCCAAAGTAATTACATGGGCTTCGGTTCCGGGGTAGTTGTGCCGGGGACAGGGATCGCCATGCAAAACCGGGGTCATAACTTCTCGCTGGACCCTGCTCATGACAATTGCTTGGAGCCAGGCAAAAGAACGTTCCATACCATTATCCCGGGCTTCTTGACGAAGGATGGAAAAGCAGTGGGGCCATTTGGTGTAATGGGGGGCTTCATGCAGCCACAAGGACATGTGCAGGTGGTCATGAACACGATCGACTTCCACCTCAATCCGCAAGCTTCGCTCGACGCGCCGCGCTGGCAGTGGATGGAGGGCAAAACGGTGGAGCTGGAGCGTCATTTCCCGGAGCACTTGGCACAAGCCTTGGAGCGCAGGGGGCATACCATCAAGTGGGCGCAGCTCGGCAATTATTTCGGGCGTGGTCAAATCATTTGGCGTGATGAAAATGGTGTGCTGAGCGGTGGTACGGATATGCGCGCAGACAGCAGCATTGCTGCTTGGTAAGGAACTAAAATATTTTTTCAGACATAATGCCAGAGCTTGCAGCTGACATTATGTCTGAGTTTAATCCAAAACAAGAAAATCCTGTACTTTAGTATCAAGAACAGGCAATTGAAATACCTGTTCAATTTGTAACGATCTCAAATCCACTATTGAAAACTTTACCCCGTCTTCTGTATGATTTTTCATTTGTGATAGTATGTATAATTTATTTTTTTCAAACTTAGATTTCATGTATCCTACGTTTAATTTAATATTCTTATCAATAGAGTTATAATTTTTATTTAATATGAGTAATCCAGCATTACCGGAAAAATCTACAAAGCACACAAATAAATCGTTGTTTTGATCAAGATATAAAGTATCTGCAAAGGCTACATTTAAAGGATATTTAATATACTCGATTTTTCCAGAATGTATGTCTAATTTTGTTAGACTATTGTCTGTAGAAAGAAAGAGATAGTCATTTACTGCTAGCATTTCTGTTGCCCCTTCACTAATTATATAGGAGTGTGTAAGGGTGCCCGTTGTTCTATTAATAATATGGAGTTCACTCTTCTCAGTTGTAGTATTGTAATTCAAAACATATATGTTATTCTGGTCGTACGTTGCATTTGCTAAGTAAGCAGGTAGTTTAATATTATATGTTTTATTCATTTTTCGATCATTAACTCGAAGCAAATTCTCCACATAACTAACGTTCAATCCCTCAATTTGAATGTCCTGTAAATCGATAAGGAATGAGTAGGGAGCCTCTTGGCTTTGTTCTGAAATAGAGAAGTCATCCTTTACAATATATTTTTTTGAAATGTGTTCTGCTGGTAAAATTAGTTCATTATTGTGGTTTCTAATTAAAGTGGGCGTATCATTAATGTCATAAGTTGTTTTGTGAAAAGATCGGCCATCATTTGTTGATACAATATAGGTGTTGTTTTTAAAGGGATTTGAATATAAAAACAAGAATTTGTTATCGAATATAGTTAGTGTTTTTGCTTCCATTAAAAGTGGTGCTAGTGTTATACATGTGAAAATTATGCTGCAACCAATTAACATCGTAACCATGCGTGATTTTAATGATAAGAATGGTTTCATTACATAATCCCCCTAATTCGAGATTTGATACTGAATATTCAAAACTAAGAGTGTGCTCTTCACACACTCTTAGTCTTTCATTAATATTCTACAGTTAATTTCGAGTCGTCAATATCTGCAGGAGTTACAAGAAAGCCGCCATCAGCATCGACATCAAAGCCTTGTTCATACCAAGCTTTCCAAACAAGTTGTGAGCAGTAGTAGGCATCAGTAAAGTGTTTTTGCACATTTAGTTGATAAGGTTTTCCTAATTGAGAGTAGGCATATTTTTGTGCATTATTAAAGTCAGTGTCATCTGCGCCTTTCACATAAAATTTGTAAGCGGAATCGAAGCGATTTCCCCAGTTATTTTCGTACACACGTACTCCCTCTTTTGGCCAAGCTTCTACAATATAATCATTGTTTTTCCTCACAATGGCGGCATGACCGTGATTCCAGCCACTTGTTTCGTTGTCATAAGTAATAAGTATATCACCAACTGTTCCCATTTTTCCGCTTGATGCAAGGGCTGTTAGCTTGGCTTGTTCAATTTGAATTTCTTTATATTTTTCGGGTGCATTTTTCTTTAAGTCATCCAAATTGTTAGTTTCTTTTCTTTTTTTCGCTTTACTTCTTTGCTCTTTAGTGAATTTTGTTTCCTTTTCTTCCTTTGCTAACTCCTCTTGTACTGCAGAAGATGTTAAGTCTAAAAGCCCTACCTGATTACCATAGGCAGCATGAGTAAAAATAGGGATGCTAGAAATACTGAGGACGGTGATAGTGAGAGCAATAAGCTTATTTTTGAAGCGCATGAAGAACATCTCCTTTAAATAAATTAATACTAACCAGTTAGTATTTGTAATACAATATAGCATGAGTACAATTGCATGTTAATAAAATATTGCTAAAAAAGGGAGTATATGTAAAGTGGATAAAGTAAGCAAACATACGCTGAAAAGCAACGAATCTTATCAAAGGTTGATGGATGCAGCTTTCAAGGTCTTTGGGCAATATGGCTATGACAAAACTTCAATTGATTTATTGGCAAAGGAGGCTGGATATACAAAAGGGACTTTTTATTTGCACTTTAAAAGTAAAGAAGACTTCTTTTTAGAATTTATGGATCATAAGTTGTCAGTTTATAAACAGCATTTTCTACCTTTGTTAAATTCCAATGCCACCTTTGAAAGCATAATCAGTCAAGGTATTAAGATATTCTATAAGTTAAGCAATGAAGATAATTGGATTCCTCTTTTTTTTGAATTCTGTTCTATTGCTGTTAGAAATGAAAGCGTCAAAGAGAGGATGTCCATCTATTATCAGGAATGGTTCAAAATAATATGTATGGTCTTGGAAAAGGGGAAACAAACTAATAGACTTTCTGCAAATCTAGATTTGGAAATAACCTCAAGAAAGATAGTTGCCGTACTTGATGGATACAATCTTCAAAATAGCTTTGTTTCGAATAGTTATTCACTCGATCAAATAGAGCAACTGATCAAACAAATTCTGGGGCTGGACTGAGGGAAAGGAGGGCTACCATGGAAACTTTACCTCCATGGGTTTGGAGTGTCTATTATATATTTATCCTCATAACAATAATCAGTGGTATTGTGTATCTAATTCGGAAACGGCGTACCCTTTTTTCGATGATAACTATATTTTTTTCTATTTTCGGTCCAATTGTATTCTTTTTTCAGTCCTTGATGCGCAGTTCTGGTACAGAAATTGATAACCTGTTGTACCACCTTTCCCAAGGGGATATATGGGCTTTGTTTGTTGTCCTTGCTTTTATGGAAATAGTTGCGTGGTATCTCACACTTGCTAAAGATCTTTTTGGCAAAAGGGAACAAAAGAACAATATTAGAACGTAAGGAAAATCGTAATGGTCATAACTTTTAGCTGGGCCCTGCTCACGACAATTGCCTGGAACCTTGCGAAAGAACATTTTACACCATTATTCTGGGATTCCTGATCAAAGGCAGTAAAGCGGTTGGCCCTTACTGTGTAATGGTTGGCTTCATGTAACCTCAAGTTCACGTGAAGATATTCATGAACACGATTGATTTTCACCTCAATCCGCAGGGCTGGCAGTAGATCGAAGGCAAAATGGTGGTCTGACATGCGAACCGAATAGAAGAGTGAGTTGAGCCGAAGCGGATGCTTCGGCCTTTTTTAGTGCGCCCAGCATGGGCGATAACTCTAGGGTGTAAGTCTCGAACGGGGGTTGGCTGTACCAACCGTTAGCCCAAGGCAAGTGTGTCCATCGCGAGGTGGAATCTGAAGGAAGCCGGCGGCAAAGTCCCGACCTGAGGTACATGAATCTAATTTGAGGCTGTTGTACTCGGACGAGTTTGTTAAACAAAACGAAGTCCAATACAGCCAAGGGGTATAGCAGTAAATTAGGCAGGTACATGGGATGAAAGTTATCGTTCTTACCTGGGGAGATCTGCATGAAGTGCCTTCAAATGTTGGTAACCGTCTCCGTAAGGAGTCGCTGAACATTAAGTCAACGCATCTACTAATCACTTTCGCGATGATAGGGTGGAGCAGAATTCCGTTAGGAACTACTCTTGGAGAATAAGGGTGAAGCCCTGAGGGTACAAGAGAGGGCTGAGTATTGTCCGGCCAGACTAGAAGGATGCGTGCGGAGGAAAGGGTATCGTCATGGCACTGTTGGAGAAAGTCCTATCACGGGGGAATTTATTAGTGGCACTCGAAAGAGTAGAAAGAAACAAAGGATCGGCGGGAATCGACGGTGTTTCAACCGAACAACTGTGCGATTATATCCGTGAACACTGGTTAGTTTCACTAATGCAAAACAAGCAAGGATTCGGCTTCATCCAAAATCACTCCTGAAGTTGAAAGAGAAAATCCGCTTCATCACTAATCCGGTATGGAGCATCTCTATGGATGAAAGGATTCTGAAGCTAAATCAGTATCTCATGGGATGGATCGGATATTTCGCCCTTGCAGATGCAAAGAAAGCCCTACAATCCATCGAAGAATGGATACGACGTAGATTTCGACTATGCTTGTGGTCTCAGTGGAAGCGAATAAGAACCCGATATAGAGAACTTCGTTCTCTGGGTCTATCGCACGTCCAAGTAATAGAAATTGCAAACACCAGAAAGGGTGCATGGCGTACCACAAAGACTCCTCAAATACACAAAGCCCTCGGAGTTGCATACTGGCAACAACAAGGGCTGAAAAGCTTAGTACAACGATATTCTGTCATCCGTCAAGCTTGATGAACCGCCGTATACCGGACGGTACGTACGGTGGTGGGAGAGGACGGGAGTTAGTCACTCCCTCCTACTCGAATGATTATCCGTGGGAATAATAACGATTAACGAGAAGAGCTGGCAAAACATCCATAGTGAAATCGCGACGGCGTTATGAGGTGTACGGATAGGAAGAATATTGTGAATGCAAAACAAACCTCCAGCCCCACATTTCTAGTGGTTTTGAAGGTTTGTTTGTAGAGGATGATTTAGTATCCTAGCAATTTTTCGTGTAATGCTGGTACCTTCATCCCCTAAATTATTCTTTTCCCTAGCAGCAGGTAAACTTGAGAGGGTTCTGCCAATTATGTTTTGCTGTCCCCTTTTCTAAAATACAAAACACATTAACGGTGCAGGGAGGATCAGGTAAGAAACCGATTGTTGAATCTTTCTTGACACCAATTAACTTTGAAAATTGATCTAACATAGTCATAACCTCCATATTTTTACAATTCTGACTTTCAATTCAATTATAAGAATTGCAACACTAGCTGTCAAATGATACATTATTTACAAATAGTTACCAAAAATAGTTTGAGGGAGGCTTCTGTGTACGTTCTCATTCCACTAACGGTAGCAATTGCTTTATTAGGCATGCAACTCTATTCATACCGAAAGTTCAGGAATATCGTTACTCTCTTTTCTGTAGAAGATTCTATTTTTTCACTTCTAAATCAATATTTTATCGGTGTAAATCTCAAAGAGTCACTTATATTCCCCACGCATTTATCACAAACACCAACCATTGTCATGTTCGCTGCCCCCTCATGTGATACATGCCATCATGAAGTAGAAAGATACTTAACCCATATCAAGAAAAAAACAACCAACCTTCCTTTCTTATGTGCGGTTAAGCAGGATGATTCTGACTATCAGCACTTTATCGACACATTTAGCGGAAAAATTACGATGGTTCCCGTCGACAAAAAAACCATGAGCGAATTACATATCATCAACTTCCCAAGCCTGTTTATTGTTGACTCACAGGGGATCATTCGATATGTAGGACGCTCAGTTGGTGAGCTAGTAGACATCTTGAAACACAAGAAGAAGCAAGAGCTTCACAACATCCAATAAAACTAGAAAAGGTGTTCCTCATGATTGTTCAATCATTTATCAAGCTGTTCGTTTTCTTATGGGCACATGCTCGGCTACTTCTCACGCTTTTAGTTTGCTTAACAATCATGATTGGTTTACTACCAGTAGCCACCCTTTGGCTATCCAAAGAAATGATTAATGAGGTCGCGAAAATCATTCAACTCCAAGTGGGTGATTATCGTTATGCTTTTTTCTTACTTTCACTTCAATTTTTAATAGCGATGGCTACATCTGTGCTTCTCAATATCCAACAATACCTAAATGGAAAGCTTGAAAATGTTTTGGAACTCGCGGCGCAATCACTTGTACTTCAAAAGGTAGAATCGGTACCGCTTTTCTATTTTGATATTCCCGATTTTTACAATCATTTAGAGAGAGTTCACTTGAATGTGGGCACACGCTTTTTATCACCATTCACGATCCTACTAGAGATCGTTAGAGCCAGCATTACTATTTTCAGTTTCTTGCTCTTTTTGCTTACCGTTCACTGGAGCCTCGTCATTTTAAGTCTGATCGCGGCAATTCCCGTCTTCTTTGTTCAAATTCGATTTGGCAGTATCAATTATTGGCTCAGATACGGCTTAACCCCCTTAATTCGCGACATACAATATACCAGTTTTTTATTGAAAGACCGGCAGTCAGCCAAGGAAATTCGATTATTTGGCTTAGGTCAAATGCTACTGAAAAGATGGTCAACCTCCATGACCCACCAGTTTACTGAAACATTAAAGGTGCTGCGAAAGCAACAAGCAACTGAGGTCGGCCTAGATGGGTTTACCGCACTTTTGTACTTTGGGACAGCTGGAATTATCATCTGGTTAATCCGTACCACCTCTATGCAAATCGGTGAGTTTGTAGCAATCGGACAAGCTGTGCAGGGAACACAAGGATTGACCAATCAGCTATCTAACCAGTCAGCCAAAATATTTGGAGAGATTCTCTATATAAACGATTTTTTTAATTTCATCGAATATGAACACCCTGAAAAGGATGCAAGCGACGAAGGCTCGGCTCTCTTTCCAGCACCGCTACAACAGGGCATTTTTATAAAAGGATTGTCATTTACCTACGTGAATACGACAAATCCTGTTCTAAGGGATATTCATTTGCACATACGGCCTGGTGAAAAAATCGCAATCGTCGGTGAAAATGGCTCGGGTAAATCAACCTTAGTCAAATGTGTGATGGGGTTGTATCCCATATCACAAGGTGACATTTCCTTCGATGGCCTCAGTATTAGCCAGATCAAACCTGATGATTTACGCAAAAATATGACTGTGATCTTCCAGGATTTCATCAAATATGCCTATACGTTACAGGAAAATATTGGTTTCGGTGATGCCGAACGAATAAACGATCTAAAATGGATGCAAGAAATTGCCGCTACATCTGGCGTGGATCAAATCGTTTCCAAACTTCCAGATGGCTACCAAACTTATTTAAGTCGCTATTTGCAAGAGGGAACCGATCTTTCTGGGGGACAATGGCAAAAAATTGCCTTGGCTCGTGCTCTGTTTCGAAATAGTGATATTGTGATTTTAGATGAGCCAACAGCAGCTCTTGATCCTATGACTGAGCTTTCTGTATACCAACTCGTACGAAATTTGACCGAAAATAAAACAACCCTATTTGTCTCACACCGTATGGCTGCCGCTAAAATGGCAGATCGGATTATCGTGATGAAGGATGGTCAGTTAGTCGAGTCTGGAACGCATGATGAACTGATTTCACTTAATAAAGAATACGCGCAGATGTATCATGCTCAAGCACAATGGTATGCAACACCAGTGGAAAGCAGGTGAAAAATTGGAAATCGCGACCTTTATCTTTCGCATGATTCTAGCACTGTTGTTTATAAGTTCGTCTGTATCAAAAATCAAAAACAGCACGACTCATGCTTCAATTGTAAAAGACTACAAAATACTGCCTGAACGATCTATTACATTTTTTGCCGTCCTCGACACTTATTCTGAATTGCTGATTGGATTGCTACTCATTTTCGGGCTGTACGATTCCTGGGCAGTTCTGGCTGGTAGTGGTTTACTACTCCTGTATAGCGTGGCTATTGTGGTCAATTTATTGCGCGGAAGAAGAGAAATATCATGTGGTTGCGGTGGCATCGTCGGCAATCACAATCTATCATGGATACTGGTCAGCCGAAACGTCTTGCTCATTGCGATGTGTCTCTGGGTCTATCAAATACCGACCACCTATGGGAATCTCTCATGGGCGTTAGAAACAGGAAATTTCAGAACCGTATATGGAGAAGAGTACTGGACGTTAATGATCATCGCATTGTTGTCCACACTTGTGATTCTGATTGGTCAACATTTAGGGAGCATTCGGAAGAAAGTACACGAGCTAGTCGCACAAAAATAAATATCATTCCCTCACGAAAAAGGAGAGATCCTCTGTGGAAACGTTTATACAATGGTCTGTGATTGCGTTATGGGTATTTGTCATTGTGCAATTCGTTGTTATCTACCTGCTAACCAAACTAGTAGCAGATTTTATCAATAAATTACAAGCAAAAGAAAAAGAACCGAGTGTAGACAACTGGATAGGCTCCAGAGCCCCGGTTCTGATCGATAACAGTCCATCTGGAACAAGCATTGATTTTACAGAGATGAAAAGCCACTCTACACTTGTACTTTTCACGGCAGAAGGTTGCCCCATATGCCAGCAAATCATTCCGCATTTAGAGAAGGTAAAACTACGATTTCCTCAGCTTAAATTACTAGTTGTTTATTCAGGAAAGCTCACTCACGAGACCCAAAACCAGGACGATATTCAGTATATCGACTCTACCATTTCGTTTTCAATGTACCAAATCGATGCGATGCCATCTGCTGTCCTGATCGACAAAAAAGGAATTATCCTTGCCAAAGAAGCGGTTCCTACCATTCATTATCTACTGGCATTGCTTGAAAAACATGTGCCTATCGAAGCGGACACTTCGGAGTTCATTCCGGCGTCGCTCTCAACAAATCTAGGAGAAAATAAAGCAAGTAAAATTGCCCCTCAACCATATTCATGACTGTAGAAAACCTACCATATCGTATTTTGGGAATATTACAGCAAATTAAAACGGTGTTGTGTGTAATTATGACAATAAAAAAGACTGCCGACTTTTTCGACAGTCTGAGCCGAAGCGATGCTTCGGCTTTTTGCGTTCGGAACGTAAGGCGAACGGCTATTCTTTAACCGAGATGGAAATGATGATAGACAGGATTTTTTCGTCCCTTTCTGAAAATGGATCTGTTCTCGTCTCGGAGCTAAGATAAAATATCAAAACGTTTTTTGCCTCAAATATTTGCGGTATATGTTCGAATCAAATGCTTGAACAACGGCTTGTAAGGTGATGTTTTCGAATGGTTTTTCAGTGCACCCTAATAGGAAGAACAGTGCAAGGAGTAGTAGAATTCAGCCGACGATTTGATTCGAGGAGGAATTTACTATTTTTCCAAAAATATGATATTTACAACTTGCGGAAAAATTCATATAATTGTAATATATTCCAAAAAAAGGAAAAGAGGTGCGAGTCATGAAGAGAAAATTCACTAGCTTAGGTATTGCAACGCTCTTATTGATTGTTCCTATTCAGTCTGCACTTGCTGATTATTGGGGGGGAGGAAAAACTTGGGCGGGGGTTACGGTATATGAGTTTGATTCCTCCGTATACAACTACTCCTATGACTACGGGAAAGTTTATAACCAAGCCATTCGTAATTGGGAAGGCATATCATCAAAGGTTAGCTTTGTTTCACGGACGCATGAGAATTCAGATAAATACTATGTAGGAGAAACGAGTATTCAAGGGTTGTTAGGAAGGATGGACCCGTATAATGGTTCACGGATGGCAAGTATTAATAGTAGTTGGAGCTCTACCAAAGTTCATATATTTCACAACAATATGGATGCATTTAATATGAGCGAAGCTGAAAGAATTTCAAATGCTACACACGAAATTGGGCACAGTCTGAAATTGGCACATCCTGTTGGAAATGTAACTTCTGTTATGAAGCAAGGGATACAAAGTAGAGGACCAAGCTCTTATGATCAGACAGAATTGAAAAATAAATGGGGGCAATAGAAAAGCGAAATAATGAAAAGTCAAAGGAGAGGTTTCTGGATGAATCTGAAAATGAATCGATTGTATATGAAAATAGCAATTGGAATCATGTTGACTGCCATCGTTTTTGTGTGCGCAGCTTTCAGCACCTTTTCCAAAAAGAATGAGCCAATGGAAACAATCTCTTTAGAAGCACTTTATATGACATATGAAAGTGCCGAGGAGTTGGATGAAGCAGATTTAATTCTGATAGGTACTCCTACATCTGACTTTTCAGATCGAGAACATAAGACCAGTTTTTATGCAGATGGTAGTTTGCAAGACTTTTATACGTTAACAGAGATTGAGATTGATAAAATTATCAAATCTCCGAATGACTTTGATTTAGCGGAATCTGAAACGCTTGCCATAATCGAACCTGTTGGTATTATCGAATTGGATGGGACGAAAAAAATTACGATTGATGAATATAAAGAAATGGAACAAGGTGAGAAGTACATTATTTTCTTGAATGATAATGGACACGGACAGTACAGTGTAATTAACAATGATCTAGGAAAATTTAATTTAGATTCAAAATCAGCAAAAAGCGAAAAATCATTTAGCCAAAATCCAGCGATTACGTTAAAAGAAGATGTGCTAGATAAATATAGTGCGTTCATTGAATAGTTGAAACAGGTAGAATCAACAAGAAGAACAGGTACTGCATGGAGCTGGAACTTGCGTACGGATAGTTGGATTGCAGCATGGTAGGGGAAATAGAACCGAATAGAAGAGTGAGTTGAGCCGAAGCGGATGCTTCGGCCTTTTTATTTCCCAGTAATAAAATTGACGATGTTCTCTTGTTCAGAAGTTGTTTAGATGTTCCTAGTAGAATGTAGAAAATGATTAGATTATGTCGGTGGTATAAAAGATGGGAGAAAGCAATTTAGATGAATAGCATTTTAATTGTTGACGATACAGCGTTTACGAGACTTGTGCTGCGTAACATGTTTGAGACATTAGGAATTGAGGTAGTTGCAGAGGCTGATTCAGGGGAGGAGGCTGTTAGAAACTACTGTTTGTATCGACCGACATTCGTCATGATGGATATTACGATGCCGGGCATGAACGGTTTGGCTGCTTCCCGCAAAATCATGGAGCTGGATAAGAATGCGAAGATTATTATTTGCTCCGCAGTTGCACGACGCGATACTGTCATCAAAGCGATCCAGGCAGGTGCACGTGATTTTATCGCAAAGCCCTTGCAGTTCGAGAGGATTGAATGGGCTGTTCAACATTTATTGGAGACAGATACTAGATGAAACAAAATAGCTCTGGTGTTAGTTTGTTGAAAAAAGAGAAAGAGAAGTCTCGGAGAGGAAGATAGTGGGAAAGGATGAAGAAGAACAGGGATAAGTTGCCTTATAGGTAACTGTCCCTGTTCTTCTTTTTGTCTTTTGTTCAGAAATTGTTGAGATGATCCTAGTAGAATGGGGGAAACTACGGAGTGAGGGGGCTTTGTGCCTATGAAAAGTTAAGAAACTATTGTTTTGATTCACAGAAAAAATGGGATGTATTATTGCGATTATATAATTTGAAAGATATAGATAATAGGATGGGAGACAGCGTCTTGGATGAATAGCATTCTGATTGTTGATGATACGGCGTTTACGAGACATGTGCTGCGCAACATATTTGAAACGTTAGGATTGCATGTCGTTGCGGAAGCTGCTTCGGGAGAAGAGGCTGTTAGAAATTACTGCTTGTACAAACCATCACTCGTCACGATGGATATTACCATGCCCGGTATGAACGGTTTGACTGCATCACGCAGAATCATGGAGTTGGATAAGGATGCTAGGATCATTATTTGCTCAGCAGTGTCTAGGCACGATACCGTCATCAAGGCAATTCAGGCAGGTGCGCGGGATTTCATAGCGAAGCCACTGCAGCTAGAGCGAATCGAATGGGCTGTCCAAAAATTGCTGGGAACAGGGGTAGATGTCCGTCGTGGGGATAGACAGGTGAAACAAATAGCTGAGGTGTTAGTATGAAAGTTTTGATTACAGGTGGTTATGGGTTCATCGGTTCTTTTGTCGCAGAGAGGTTATCATGATCAAGCCAATGACGGGGTTAAATACCAGTTGAACAAAATGAAATACGTCTTGAAGTCAAAGACCGTACACAAAGAGATGGTGGAATTGATTGTGGAAGTCAAACTCACGGGAGATAATACGGCATTTGTTCAAGATATTTCAGAGGTAGAAGGTGTGAAAAACGTATCACTGGTAAGCTACGCTGGCGATTATGCACCATAATATGATTAGACAGAAAAATCCCTTTCTGACTCCTTTACAGGTGGTCAGGAAGGGATTTTTTTGATGGATCAGTCACGTACTTGGACTGCACCCAATGTATATCTTCCGTCCGAGCGTTTGCCTTCCATGGTAAATTAAATGCCCGGCTCTTCTGTATCCAGGACAGGTAGCTGTTTGTATCTTCTTTGTTGCCGAACATATCGTTAAACAGCCCCAGGTTGGCATATAAGGATTTTATAGTACATCTTGGGTTTGCTTTGGCGAATAAGTCGCCGTTCCATAATTGGAGGCGGCGGCAGAGGAAGGTAGGATGCAAAAAACAGCGAGAAATACGCTGTATGGACCACTTCAGATCTTCATGAGTGCCCTCTAGATCTAGTGAGAGAGTATCATTACTTTTGTTCTGTCTCCTGCTTCCATATGTGATACCACTTGGTGATATGTTCGTTTGCAGCAGAGCCGAGTTCAATCTCCCATCGAGAGGTCAAGAGTTGATACTGCTCTTCTACAGCCGCTTGATTATCCAAGGAAGCGTACAACTGCATCAAGATCATGTAGCTGTCTTCTTCAAGCGGGTGCAAATGCTGAATGCGTTGGTTGACGTTGATCGCTTCTTGGACTCTGCCGTGCCCCAAATAGAAGCTGCTCATTGTTTTGGCGAGCTGCAGCCACATTCTGCGGAGTCTTTCCCGCTCGTACTCTGCCCACAAATAGTCGTAGTCTCCGAAATAATCGCCCATGTACGTCGCGAGTACTTGCTCATACTCCTGCATATTCGCAAGAGAGAGGGGCGGTAATTGTTTGAGACGATTCTCCCATTCCTCCACATCGATCTTAGCCGAATCAATCGTCAGCTTATAGCCGCCTTCTAAATTGCCTTTGTTGATCGATATAGTTTGAAGACCATAGCGTTTCAAGGTTTGCCGGATGAGGTAAATCGTCGTATAAAGCTGGGTTACGCCTTTGCTTCCATCATAGTCCGGCCACAAAAGCTCGATAAGCGAATCTTTGTCGATCATCTTGTTGCGGTGATGCAACAAATAGGCAAACAGCTCGCGAGCTTTATTCGTGCGCCACTTGATCTCTTGTGGCTCCTGATTCGGCTGGTGAAACAAAATACGATTGAAGCATTGGATGGAGACGACTGACTCTTCTTTAACAGGCGCGGCTTCTTTCGCGGACTTGATTCTTTCACGAAGACGGTCCATTGTCTTTTGCAAGCGTTGAAGCTGTACGGGCTTCATGATGTAATCCAGCGCGCATAGCTCAAAAGCATCAACGGCGTACTTATCGTACCCTGTGACAAATACGATCTCCGGGGAGTTATCGATTCCTTGTAGACGTTCTCCGATCTCCAGTCCACTGATGCGCGGCATATTAATATCTAAAAATACGACATCTGGTTGAAGGGATATTGCTTGATCGATCGCTTCGAGAGGATTGGTGTAGGCTCCAACTACCTTAACGCCGCCAACATCTTTTTCCAGCAATCGTTGCAGATGCATCAAGGGTAGTTGCTCGTCGTCTACCAATAAGGCTCTCATCCACTGTCTCTCCTTCAAAAAACGATAAAATGCAACAGATTATCTGGCAAATCTGATTTGTCCATACTCTCTACTCTACCATCAAAAGAGGGGTTATCCAAACCTTTACAGTGGCAGGAAATGTGAATTTTTAGCAAGTAATAGATGTCAAAATACGCTCCAGCTCGTCAAACGATACAAACCGGGCTTGCCGAAATACTTCTTTTCCGTCCATAAACAGCAGGATCGCCGGAGCAGTAAATACGAGAAACTCACCGGAAACACTGGGTGTTTTTTCCATGGATACAACTATACTGTTCACTTGTGGATATTGTTTCAGCAGTTCTACCGCTCTTGCGTAGGTGACATCGCAAACACCGCAGTTTGCCGTTTTAATAAACAATAGACTAGTCGGATGCCGTTCAATCTCTGCAAGTAGTTCAGTTAGTTCGAGATACTCCAGCACGGTCGGTATTCCCACCTTTTGTTGCCGTATTTTTCTACTAGAATAGCACAAAAAAGTGTTCGTCTCATGGAACGACAACGAATGTATTCTCGAACAAAATCCGTGCAAAGCTCAACTAGTCTCGTGTAGTTTTGGACTTCAGCAGATTTAGGCAGGAGAGGGAAAAATGTCCTGCTCGAAAACCTAGAGAATAAGGAAATGAAAGCGTTTTTACAAAAAAATATACAAAAAAATTGGATATTCCTGCAACAAATTTTCCTAAACGACAGTCTGTAATGGTGGAATTTTCCTCAAAAAGCAGGAAGGAGGACATATGGTGTTATCTTGGTATGTCATCATTCCCATTCTTTTCGTAATGGCAGTCGCTGTGTATACCGACCTACGCCGCCGTCTCATTTACGACTGGCTGACACTTCCGGGAATTGTGTATTTTCTCGTTCTGCATGCGTACCTTCATCCAGAGAAATGGCTGACTTATGCGATGGGAGTTATTGTGCTGGGAGGAATTTCATTACTCATGGCGGTGATTAGCAACGGTCAGATGGGCGGAGGGGATATTAAGCTGCTCGCTTTGGTCGGTGCAGCGGTTGGATGGCAAGCGGGGGTGGTCGTGCTCATGCTTACGTATTTGCTTGCGGGAGTCAGTGTGCTTCCCATATGGGCCATCGCCAAAATGACAGGCAGGATGAAGCTAGGGCAAGAGATCCCGTTGGCCCCATTTGTTGCGGGTGGGACCAGTCTCATGCTGGTCATAGTTATGTATTCCTAGTGCCTTTCTCGTGAGTTTATCTATTCCCGATATTGGCAATAAAGCGACGAAGAATAAACATGAATGGATTTTTCGAAAAAGAGAGGGAATCTTCTGATGTTGGAATCAAAACGTAGGGCAATCATTTTTCTTGTATTATCGTTCCTACTTGCTGCACTTGCGGGCTTTCTGTTTCTGCAAAAAATCAAGGATTTGAATGCGCAACTGGGCGAAATGGTGGAAATATACGAAGCAAATGCAGATATTCCATCTCGGGCACTGATACAACCCGACCAATTAACGGTAAGGGAAATCCCCAAAAAGTACGCGGATGATTCGTACGTCATCGATAAAGCCAGTTTGAAAAATCAAGTCACGATCGTTCCCTTGTCAAAGGGAGACATCATTACGAAAAACATCATGAAGCCAGCGAATGTTGTACGGGATCAGAACAACAGGCTTGTGACGGTGTTTGCATCGAGCAATGTCGTCTTCGACCAGGAGCTGGAGGCGCTAGACCGGGTAGACGTCATCATTTCGCATGAGGAGAACGGAAAGCCCGTGACGGAAGTGTTCATGAAAGACGTGCCAGTCGCCATGGTCGCCAAATCGGAGAACAGCTTCAAGGGGGTAGCTCTCGAGCTCCCGTTCGAGGAAGCACCGAAATTCATTCACCAGCAGCATTATGCCCAGGTGGTTCGCATTTTGAAAGCGAACGTGGGCAAAGGAGACTTGGGTATTCCCGATCCGTTTGTCGAGCCCAAGCCGGAACAGACCAAACCGCCTAGCAAACCTGCTGAGGCGAAGCCTGCGACACCGCCTGTTACACCACCTGTAGCAGGGCAACCGGCAGCTCCGGCCCAGCCACCAGCGAAACCTACTTCGGTACCACCGCAGCCAACTAATCAACCACCGAAAACCGGAGGGTAAGTCATGAACAAAGATATGAAAATTCTCGTCGTTGCGGATTACGACTCTGTAAAAGATATGCTAAAGGAAATTTTGACTCCGTATGAGCAAGTACGCTACACGACTTCCATCGAAGTGAAAAAAGAAATTGACCGGATTGGTCCCGATGTCGTTTTGCTTGTGCAGCCGGAAGACGGAGCAGGAGTAGAGCTGGTGCAGTACATACAAGGAGAGCTTCCGGAGGGCATCCTCATTTATCTCACAGAAAAACAGGATTTTGTCCTGCTGCGAGATGTCGTCCGCGCGGGTGCTGTGGAATACATCGTGATGCCAGATGAGCTCAATCTGTTGTCTGATCGTCTCGACAAAATATCAGATTTGTCCCAGATCAAGCAGAGAAAAAAGGGCACGGATGCATCCGGCAAAGCTTTCGTGCGAGGGCGGGGAAAGGTGTACTCCTTTTACAGTGGAAAAGGGGGAAGCGGACGAACCCAGCTGGCAACGGGCTTTGCACAAGCGTTGAAGCTAGAATCTACGGCCAGTGTGCTGCTCATCGATCTCAATCTCCAATACGGTGGAATCGAAACCTTCTTGTCCTTTGACAACAACCGTACATTGGGCGATCTCATGCCGGTTATGGACGAAATCAATGAGTTTCATATTCGCAATGTGGCCCAGAGGGAGAACCATTCCAAGCTGGAGGTGCTGGTCAGTCCGCGTGATGCCGAAACGGCGGAGAATATGTCCGAGGCATTTGTCACCAGGTTGATTCGCGCTAGCCGCCGCAGCTATGACTTTGTGATTATCGACCTGCCAACGCATATGAACGAGCTTACCTTTGCCGCTTTGTCAGAGTCGGACATGATTTATTACGTGATGAATTTGGACACACCGTCCGTTCAAATTTACCGACTCGTGGAAGACTTGTTCCGACGTCTGCGAATTGATACCGCAGGCAGGCTCGAAGTGGTCGTCAATCAAGTGGGAAGGGATAACGAACTGAATGTGTCTGATTTGAAGGGATTATTTACCACACCGATTACCGCTGAAATCAGCAGAGATCATCAAGGCGTGCAAGCGGCTGTCAATCAAGGACGACCGTTGCAAAAGGAAGCAAATGAGAAAAAGCTCTCTTTGGCTGCGAAAGACATCCGAAAATGGGTACTCAAGAAACTGTCATAAAGAGCAAGTTCAAAAAGGTGGGAGTTAGATGGCTTTATTCCGACGAAAGCAGGAGCAGACAGCGCCAGGGGATGAGGCAAAGCAGACGCCACTCGCTGCTACATTAGCAGCTCCTTCCTTCAATCCGTACATCGACGAGCTGGCTGAGCACTACAAGACCCGACTTTTGCGGGAGACCAATCTAGAGAGACTGACCAGCCTCCGTTCAGATGAGATGCGTCTCGCAATCGAACGTCTCGTCTCCCAATACATGTCAGAAGAAAAAGTAGTCATTCCACGAAATGAAAAGGATATCCTGCTGACACGTTTGATCAATGAATCAGTGGGGCTTGGCCCGCTTGAACCGCTTCTCGCCGATCCGGAAATTACGGAGATCTCGATTAACGGACACAACCTGGTATACGTCGAGAAACGAGGAAGGCTGGAATTAACCGATTTAAAATTTCGTGACGAGGAACATTTGCGGCATATCGTGGACCGGATTGTGGCGCCGCTTGGTCGACGAATCGATGAAAGCTCGCCGATGGTCGACGCCCGTCTGAAGGATGGAAGCCGTGTGAATGCCGTCATTCCTCCAATCAGTCTCAATGGCACGCTCGTTTCGATTCGTAAATTTCGCAAAGAGCCTTTCTTGATGGATGATCTGATGCAATTTGGTTCTTTCAGTGCAGCGATGTCTCAGTTCATTCAAGCCGTGGTGGAAGCCAAAATGAACGTGCTGATCTCCGGTGGTACCGGTAGTGGTAAGACAACGTTGCTAAATGCGACAGCAAAAGCTATTCCACACTATGAACGTGTCATAACGATTGAGGATTCGGCCGAGCTGAAGCTGACTCACCCCAACTGTATTGGGATGGAGGCACGCCCGCCCAATATGGAGGGAACAGGGGAAGTCACGATCCGTCAGCTCGTGCGAAACTCCCTGCGGATGAGGCCAGACCGCATCATCGTGGGGGAGGTACGGGGTGCAGAGGCATTCGACATGCTGCAGGCCATGAATACCGGGCATGAAGGATCGCTAACCACCGTCCACGCCAACTCCCCACAGGATGCCTTCAACCGTTTGGAAGGGATGGTCGTCATGGCCGGGATGGATTTGCCCTCTACGATTGTCCGTGAATATATCGTCAGTGCGCTGGATATCATCGTCCAGGTCACGCGCCTGTCAGACGGAACACGTAAAATCGTATCGATTTCAGAAGTAGCGAAAACGGAAGATAAACGCGTGGAGGTCAACGAGATTTTTCGTTTCCAGCGGAAGGGGATCGGCGCGAAAGGGGAAGTCCTTGGCTACTTTACGGCAACCGGGGTAATCCCACGGAGCTTGGAGAGACTCCACGTTTTTGGAATCAATCTGGATGAATCCATCTTCAGGGCGGAAGGAGGGAAGCAGCGTGACCATGCCTATTCTGTTTAGTCTTGCGGTGTTGTTTGGCATCTGGGGCATCTACGAGTATCTCGGTTATCGGGCCAAGAAGACCGAATGGAAAAAGAAAGCGGAAGAATGGTTCGAGGTGAAGGGAAAGCGAAAAAGTGTCGTCATCGTTTGGGGAGACAAATTTGACCAGACGCCTTATGCCAAAGAAGTCCAAAAAAAGCTGATCAAAGCAAACTTCCCGCTTGCTCCCTCGGAGTTTTACGGAATTTTGATCGTGGGTACGATGGTGCTCGCCTTCTTGCTCAGTAACGTCGTGAATATTTCTTTTCCTTTTAACTTCATGATCGGGGCAGTGGTGATGTATCTCATACAGAACGTGCTGTTCTTCGTCCGACGCAACAAGTACCAGGAGCGATTGAATGAACAGCTCTCCGAGGTGTGTCGCCTTTTGGCCAACTCGCTGCGTGCAGGTCTTACGCTCTCGCAGGGGATCTCACTGGTCGCCAAGGAGATGAATTATCCCGCTGGAGATGAGTTTAGCCGCATGGCACGTGAGCTACAGCTAGGCGTCAGCTTTGACCGAGCGCTCTCTGACATGGAAAAACGAATACCGACGCGAGAATTCCGTATCTTTACGGCTACCCTGCTGATTCAACGGCGCGCAGGAGGGAATTTGAGCCAGGTGCTGCAAGAAATGGCGGAGACACTGGAGGATCGCCGCATCGTGAATCAGGAAATCAAGACGATGACGGCGGAACAGCGGTATGTCTCTATCTTGGTACCGATCATGCCAATTGCCCTGGTGCTAATGATGAACACGATGAACAAAGGCTTCATTGATCCGTTGTTTTCCGGATTTGGTCTTTTTCTTCTGGGGTTGTTTGTAATCGGAACTCTCCTGTCCTATATCCTCGTAAAGAAAGTGACCAACATAAAGGTGTGAAAACATGGATGCTCTCATAATTACATGCGTGTTCTTGTTTCTTTTGCTGTTTGCCATTTGCCTAAAAGAGTGGTATCGCTACTCCATCGAGAAGCAAAAGCTGCTCGCACATGTCCATGAGATGAGCGGGCACAAAAACTACGGCGTGCGCAAGCAGGAAACCTCATCCGAGCGTCTGGTCAAACGATTGCTTCGGTATGGAGACGACTATGCTGTCATGGGACAGCGCATCAACTTTTTCAGTGAGTCGCATGAGGTTGAGGATTGGTTGCTCAAGGCTGGGCGGCCACTAGATTTGAGCGTGGCCCAATTCCAAGGGGTCAAAATTTTTATGGCTCTGGTTGGCATTATTTCCGGCACGTTGTTTTTCATTCTTCGCTTTCCCTTCTCGCATTTAGGTTTGATCGCCTGGCCGTTGATTGGCTACTTTTTGCCCATCCTTCTGTTGAAGAAAAAAGCACGCGATCGTCAACATCAGCTTCGTTATGACCTGCCTGAATTTCTCGACACCGTAAGCGTGACTCTTCAGGCCGGGGTGAGTCTCGATCAGGCTTTGCGCGAAGTCATCAAGTTTTTTGATGGGCCGATTCGGGAAGAGTTTTCCCGATTCAATCAAGAGTTGGATCTAGGGGTGCAGAGGGAAAAGGCGTATGAACAATTGCTACGACGCAACGACAATCCGGAGTTTCAAATGCTGATCAAAGCGCTTATTCAGGGGATGCGCCTGGGGGTACCGATTGCCGTCACGTTCAAGGCGCAGGCGGAAAATATGAGGAGAATCCGGAAAGAGCTGATCAAGGAAAAGGCGGCCAAGGCGTCGCCAAAAGTAACCCTGATCACCACATTTATCGTGACTCCTACAGCAATTATCCTGATTGGTGGTTTGATGGTATTGAATATTATGCAAAACTTCAGCTTATTTTCCGACATCATGCCATGATCCATGGCGTCACTTTTAGGAGGTGATGCCCGTCAGCGAGATGGGAGTACACAGTTCTTTATTTTTTATTTATCCAAATCATGAAGGGAGTAGATTTTATATGAAAAGCATGATGCAGAAATTGTATGTAAAAGGTCAGGGAGCTCTTGGAAACGAAAAAGGAGCACAGGCGATTGAGTGGATCGCGTTGGCAGGTGTAGTCATCGCTGTGTTTGGTGCGGTGATGGCCTACTTTGATAAGGACCCCACACTCGTTGGAGAAGCCATTGGGGATACGCTTAGCAATATCATCAAAAAATTAGACGGAAATTAATCAACCATTGAATGCTTTTTTTGTGATGAGCATATGGAAAAGAGGTGGTGAAGGAATGGTTCTTCACCACCTGAACCATATGGCGCTTCATACATAGCAAGACGAAATCAAGCAGGAGGTAACACTTTGATGAGACTCGTGAAGGGAATAATTGCAGTGATCCTCCTGTTGAGCCTGTTAACGGCGTGTTCGCAGGAGCCGGATACATCTCAGAATGCAGAGGGGCAAAATCCTTCTGCTCCACCAAGCACGGAAACACCCCCTACGCAAAGTCAACCGCCAGACCAAACAGGAGACCCAAACGCCGAGATGACGAGAGAAGAAAAGCTAAAAGCGTTGGAGGTCATGGCACAGGAAGGAATGCCGTTAAAGCGGGAAACGACAGAGGACTTCATCAATTCGCCACCAGGACGTTTTTCCGGGGGTTCGTATGACAACAACAGGGAAGAAGTATTGCCTGAACTAAAAAAGTTCCCTGCTGTTGAAAACCCAGACGAAGAAATGATGAACAAGTACTACCTTGCCTTGTTAGGATTGTTTGCCCAGAGCTACCCTGATCCGCAACAGATAATAGACGAACTGAAAATGGCCTCATTTGGGAATCCGGACATCGATGATCCGCGGTTCAAGTTTAAGGAAAGCTACAATGTTGAGATTATCTTGGATGCGAGTGGCAGTATGGCGGCAAAATCGAACGGCAAGACGAGGATGGATGCTGCCAAAGAAGCGATTCAAGCCTTTGCTGAATCTTTGCCAGAACAGGCGAATGTCGCTCTGCGCGTATACGGGCACAAAGGCAGTGGGAAAGAGTCGGATAAAGCACTATCTTGCGGCAGCAGTGAACTGGTATACGGGATGCAGACTTACAACAAAGAAAAACTGCAGCAATCTTTGAATCAGTTCCAACCTACCGGATACACTCCGATTGCCTACTCTTTGCAGGAAGCGAAAAAGGATTTAAGCAAATTGCCTGGAGATAAGAACACCAATATGATCTTCCTCGTCAGCGACGGAATCGAGACATGCGATGGTGACCCTGTCGAAGCTGCCAAACAGTTGGCCCAATCTGAGATTACGCCGATTATTAACGTGATTGGATTTGGTGTAGACGGTCCGGGGCAGCAGCAGTTGAAAGAAGTGGCAAAGGCAGCGGGAGGCCGCTATGTTCTGATTCAAGATCAGAAGGAGCTGCAGGACGAATTCAATCGTGGGAAAGAAATCGCGAACAAGTGGAAAGAGTGGAAAGCCAATGCATCCTACCAAGCCGTATCCACTCGCAGTTCCCGATCGATCGACATCAGTCACTTTGCTTTGAAATGGAGTCGTATCGCCAAACGGGAAAATCATGATCTAACATCTGCAATCATGACTATGGATGCAAGCAACATGATTTCCGATGAGTTCGCCGATCAACTGCGGAAGTTGAACGATGAGCAGCTGGAAATTGCACAGAAAAAGGCAGATGAGCTGGAGCAATTCCTGGATACCTTGAACGAGAAGTCCTATAAGGAAGCCGTGGATGCGATCAACCAGAAGTTTGCACAAAACACGAAAACAAACTAGAGACGAAATCTCCAAAAGGAGGTTTGTGAAGTGAGGAAATGGGTAAGAAGCCCAATGGCAGCGGCTACTTTCGCTGTTCTGATTCTTTTGATGAATCTGTTTCCGCTGGTGGGCTTGGCGGCTTCCATGCAGTATCAAGGGCTGCAATACGAGGCCCCGAAGTGGGATCAACCGAACCTGGAGTCTCCGCAATGGGAGCACAACCCACAAGCGCCGCAGTGGGAACAAATAAACCCGCAGACTCCTGATTGGGAAAAGCTGAACCCGCAGGCGCCGAAATGGGATTGGACGAATCCGCAAGCACCAAATTGGGATCAGATAAATCCACAAGCACCCGATTTTCAGGGGCCAAACGTCAATTACTCGAGCCCGCAAGCGCCAAAAGCAACGGCACCTTCAACGAATCTACAGATGCCTTCTTCTCAGCACCCCGGCATCGATCCAGATAGCGCGAAGCCGATGACGGAGACGCTGGAATACGGTGCAGTCAAATGGACGTTCAAGGACGTCATGGGCGGTACGCTGGCATATAGCGCTGATTTGCTTATGAATGGCGAAGTAGACATGGCAGCGGGACTTCGTGGCAAAGGCATGTTCTTGGGAGATTTGGCGATAAAAGGCCTTGATCTTGCCTTTAAGAATACGCCGTATGTAAACACAGTAACAGGCTTGGGTGTCGATTCACTCGACGGGATGAGCGCGTGGGCCAACTATCAATTTGTGTTGGCGCAATTGCCGAATAACAGCTTTCGAGATATTTTCCAAGGTGGTCAGCTGACGAATTCGGCCAATCCATCCGGCGTTAGAATGCCGGGAATCGTAAAAGGCTTAAATGTGGGCGTAGCAGCGATCAGCCTTCCGTTTGACATCATAGATACAGTCGGTAGTTTTGGCATGGCGTTTGATCCGAGCCAGAATGAAGCTACACAAAATGAGAAATTTGTGGATGGCGCCGGTAATTTCGGCAGTGTGCTGATGGATGCAGGGGTCATTGCTTCCGTCATACCAGGTGGGCAGGCGGTAGGCGGTGTGCTTGTTGTCACTGGTGGGGTTTTGTGGGGATTGAGCAAACTCGTGAAGTACGCTGACAAGCTAGCCGGTGGAGCGATTACCCGTGGAATCCGGGACGGGGTCGGAAAAGCTGTTGGGTGGGTGAAATCCTTATTTGCGTAACGGAGGTCCTTGCTTATGAAAGTCGTGAATACACCACAGGTTCAGGCTCAGATCGAGCGGAAAAAGCGTTTTTTAGAGAGGACAGAGCTGTATAATTACCCGGCCTACGTAGACGGACAATATTACTACCATGTAGCGTACTGGAGATGGGGGAAAAAAGACGCTGTCGGGTACTTGGTGCTGCGACCGGATGGTGAAGTAGTTCGCCGCAATGAAGCAGAGGCTGTCGTGAAGCTGTTTTTGGTGCACGCACATGCGGGGCGCAAGATTAAGAACAATTTGGCCATTGATAAGGAAAAACCAATCGAGATGTACGAGCAAAAATACGAGTATCTGAGGGCGCTTTTGCCAAGCTATCAGGATAAGATGGACACTGTGCTTCGGCAAGATGCAGAGAAGCTGATCGACGTTTGCAAAACCATGATGGAAAGCCGGGACCAGCTGCGTGCCATTTATGCTCGAGGGATGGATCTGCTCAATCAATTTTTCGCACGCAACTACGTTATTGCGGGAGAAGAAGCGGCATTGCGGGATGTGTTATTTGAATCGGACTACATTTTATATGATCGCATTCGCAAGCAGGTGCTAATCAAAGACTCGGTGGATCGGCTTTACCAGTTGTTCCAATCTGATCGAGTAGAACTGGATCGGGTACAGGAGCAGAAACGAAAAAAGCTGAGCGATTTGCTCTCTGTTTACAAAGACAAAACACTGCGAAATATTGCCGATGAATCCGTGAAAAGCTTTGAGACGCATACGACAGGGAAACATGAGTCTTTCCATTCGGTTGAACAGTTGCGGGAGGCCCACGAGAAGCTTAATATGACCATCTTGGAAAATGGGCTAATGGATAAACTGCGAAACCCATAACAGGAAAGGTGAGAGAAATCTATATGCATCCCTTCAAAGAAAGCATTCGTTTTTATGCACGAAACATCGAATCTTTGCTGCTCTTGTCCGCCGTGCTCGTGGTTCCCTTTTTTATCATCCATAACTTTACACTGAACTACCTGAATCTGATCGCCGCGATCACAGGCGCCAAATTCGTAGCAAGCTTTTTCAACCTGTTTTTACTTCTTCTGTTTTTGCTGATCCTCCAGATTCCTTTTGCCCAGTATGTTCAAAGTGATCTGGACGGCGATGAGCGTCCGATTCGAAGGGCATTTCGGACCTTTTTTGAACACAGCTTTTCCGTATTCGTATTTGGGATCGTGTTTAGCTTTCTTGTTTCTACAGGAATGATGCTGTTCATGATACCCGGGTTGATTCTGATGATCTTGTTCTATTTAACGCCGTTTTTTGTGGTGCTGAGAAAACAATCGGCTTGGCGCTCTTGGCGAGCTGCCATGGAAATGGGCAAAAAGCATTTCTTCCAAATCTTTGGCCTGTTGCTACTGGTGAGCGTGGTGGAATGGCTAATCAGTATGGCGGGTTTATTCCTCGTCACGTCCATTACAGCGACCTTCGGGGCGGTTATGTTTATTGAGTTATTACTCAATGTGATTGTTCTCCCGTTTTTTGCGGTCATGTTCATGATGTACGTCAATAAATGGAAGGACGAGGCGGCAAGAGCGGAAGCGGCTGTGGCAGGGGGATTGCTGCTCGATGAAAGGTAGCTTGCAAATATGTTCGAGAGGAGATGAGCGAAGAATGTGCCTGAAGAAGATCGTTTCCAATGAAAAGGGCTCGGTCACCGTAGAGTTTATCGCCATACTGCCGTTCGTCTTTCTGATCATGCTGATTTGCTGGCAGTTTCTTGTGGGCGTCTACGGTGTCATCATCTCTCAGTCGGCAGCAAATGAAGCGGCGAAGGTGTACGCCATAACGGGAAATTCGGGTGAAGCCATACAAGCTGCCAGAAACGTGGTGAACGCGGCGGGAGGTTATATTTCCTTCAATGACGGCGATATCAGGTGGGATGGCGACGGATATTTTACAGCCAAGGTCGGCGTGCAGATGGAGCTGGGGTTCCTTCCTGATTGGCTTTCTATCAAAAAGGAAGACCGATATATCTCCTTTGATCGGGAAATGAAGAGCAGGGTGATGAACTAGATGGTACGTATACTGCGTCACTTGCAAAATGAACGTGGAAATATGACGATCTTCACCCTGACGATTTACTGGTTTATGTTCATGCTGGTGTTTGTTGCGCTTTTCAACTTTTCGACTATTTTTGTAGACAAGGAGCAGGCGTCGAACAGTGCGCAGCAGGCGAGTATTGCGGCGGTGAAGGATATTTATGATGAGATGAAAGAAGCTATTATACTGTATGACGCGTCAATCGAGGGGCTGCAAAACCCTGATTATGTCTGGATCAGGGTAAAAGCCGCAAAGGAGAAACTGAGGGCAGCGCATCCGGAATGGGCCGCGAGTGAGATTGAATATGGAGCAATTGACTCAGCGTTGAGCAGTGCATTGCCTGGGAATATGCAGTTGCAGGCCTATGTTTACGCTGGGTTATCTAAAGTAAAAGCAAAAATTCCGGGAGTAGTTCGCACTGTGTTAGTAGATAACAAAGCAACTCTAAACGGTTCGACTATAAAATTGTTCAACAGTGACAATCGGATTGAAGTAACAACGTCTGTAAAGTACAACTCGGAATCGATGGGGTTTGACTTCATTCCTGCCTATTCCGAGCAAATCTATCAGACAGGAGAAAGCAGACGGATCGGTTTTATTGATGAAGTAAATGACTGGTTTTACATCAATATTCCGATTCTTGGATGATGATGGTTTAACGCAGCGATCTGATCAACAAGGTAACAAGGCAAGGAGGGTATGACCGAATGCGTAACACCAAAATGCGGATGTCGCTCTTGATCAACAGCATCATGATCATGCTGCTGCTTTCGGGCTGTTCACTGGGTGCAATAGGAGCGGGTACAGGGATCGGGCAAAATCAATGGCCGCAGACCACACAGGAATTGATTGCTTCACAGCCTGGACCGCTTGCTGGCACACAATTTTTCCACGCAGCTTATCCGCATCGAGCGCAGATCATACAGGTTTTGGATAAAATGCCTACCGTGGTCGACGGGATGAATGATGCTTACTTGGATTTGTACTGGAATCAATTGCTCACTCTGTTCGCGGAGGATTATCTCAGTCCCCAGATGGTTGTAGACCGCTGGAGAATGGCTTCGTATGGGAGTCCAGATATCGAGGACGCCCGCTTTCAGTTTCGGGAAAATTTCAACGTAGAAATCATCCTGGATGCAAGCGGCAGCATGGCTGGGAAAATTGGGGACAAAACGAAAATGCAGCTCGCCAAGGAAGCGATCCAGGAATTCGCGGAAGCACTGCCGGAAGAGGCGAGAATCTCGCTGCGCGTATATGGACATAAGGGTAGCAATGCAGATGAGCACAAACAGCTCTCCTGCGGCAGCAGTGAGATGATTTATCCATTGCAAGCCTACGATGCGAAAGGTCTTGAGCAAGCACTTGGCATGTTTGAGCCGACAGGCTGGACATCTATTGCGCACTCCTTGCGTCTTGCTCAGGAGGATTTGGCGGGGTTCGAAGCGGATAAAAATACGAATGTCATCTATCTGGTCAGTGACGGTATCGAGACATGCGATGGTAATCCGGTGGCAGTAGCCAAGGAATTGTCTCAGTCCAAAATCATGCCGTTGTTGAACGTCATCGGCTTTGACGTGAATGCAGAAGGGCAGAAGCAATTAAAGGAGATTGCCCACGCGTCAGAAGGTCTGTATGCAAATGTGACGAACCGTGAGCAGTTTAAGCAAGAGCTGGAACGTGCGAAAGAAATTGCCCAAAAGTGGGAGCAGTGGAAACGGGAAGCTTTGACAGAAGCAGACGCTGTCCTGATCGACCGCAAAAAATGGGTGGATGCTTATGACCGGGACTGGTACGAGAAAAACTGGAGAGAGAGCCTGAACATCGGAATGGCGATCGAGCATTTGTCTGCGAGTGGCAAGATTGGCAATGAAGCGAGAGAGTACCTTACTGGGAAAAGGCAAGCAAGAGAAGCGTTGGCTACACAATCCAAGGAGGAGCTTACCAATTACTTGGTGAGTCTCACAACCGAGACCTATCAGGAAATGAGAGAGCAAATTGAGGATAAATACAGCGGAAACTAACAGAAATGGGTTCTTTCGTTACAAAAGCAATTGCAGTCGCAACGGAGAACCCACTGTAAATGTATAGGATTAGGGTGCGTCAATCATACGTGAACGTAACGACCTGTTGCAGGCCTGGGTCCACTCCGATTGCCACGTCATTTAGGCCATCTGTGTAATAAAAGTAACGCTTGGCGTCATTGGAATGAGCGTCAGAAGCTTTCACCAATTGGAAGTCATTCGTCGCAAGCAGGTTTTTCGAGCGGATGAAATCAGATGCCGTCTTTTCCAAATCTGCTTCAGTCATCGTTTTTGTCGCCATTTCTCCGTTTATTCCAATAATGTCAATCGACAGGGAAAGAATTTGCCTTGACCTCGGTTCGATGATCGCGTGAAAGCCATGGACATCGCCACTCACAGGTTCGCGTTTCAGTACAGCGTGAACAGGTACTCCTCTGTATACTGAATGGGCTGGGTCCTCCAGTGTGATTTCCCGATCAGTCGTATCAACATTCATCTGATAATATTGTCTAACAGCGGCTGCAGCGATTTGCGCCGCTTCTTCTTTTCCGAGCCCTTGCACTGTATCTGGTGAGCTGGAGGAGCATCCCATTAACAGAAAGACGAGAAGCGCCGTGCTCAGCCATGCGAACTTTTTCATTGTGAACCCTCCAGCCATCCCAAGTAATACGTGTAGTCTTTTTTTATCCTAACAGGGATTGCTTCGACTCCCTATCGATTAACCTTTCCATTACCTTACGATGTTGTAAGTTTCGAGAAAAATGTAGGGAGTGAAAGGATTTCGGGCGAAAGAGACGAAAAATTCAGAGTATGATCAGTGTATGTGAAAAACGAGGAGGCAACTGAAATGAACGCCATCGAGCTGAATCAAGCGCTTCAAATGTATGTGAGGACAGAGACCTTTCCTGTAGGAGTTAGCATCCAAAAAGAAGAAGCCGCTCTGCCGTCCAAGGCAAAGCGACCTGTCCGTGATTTGGGCTATCCGATTACCATTTGCCAAGCTGTCGGTTTTTCACGGCGATATGGCTGGAGTATCGCGATGAATGGGGCCGATCTGTCCTGTCCAATCGCTCAGGTGGCTTTTGGCTATGAAGAGCAGCCGGCGTTTTATATAGAGGGTCATCTCGCCTGTGGGATGTATACAGATTCATTGGAAAATGGGGCGAAAAGCGAGCTGGATGTTCCGAAATTTTCAGCAGAAGAGAGCGGGTACTACGTATCATTTCCGCTGGAGCGGGCAGAGATCGAGCCAGATGTCGTCGTGATTTACGGCAATGCGGCACAGGTCATGCGATTGGTGGCGGGGATGCTGTACAAGCGCGGTGGGTCGATTCCTTCCACCTTTTCCAGTCGGGCCGACTGTGCGGATATCGCCATCAAGCCGATCCAGACGGGGCAGCCGCAAGTGATCGTACCGTGTTATGGAGACAGATTGTTTGCCCAGACACAGGATCACGAGATGGCCTTCAGCTTTCATTTCCGTGATGCCGCCGAGCTGGTGGAGGGATTAGTGGGAACGCAAAAAGGCGGAATCCGCTACCCGATCCCGTCCTTCTTGCGCTATCAGGCAGAGTTTCCGCCGACCTATCAAAAGCTTGCGGGGATGTTTGGAGAAAAAAACTAACCCTTCAGTCGGTTGAGCTGGAGCAGATGATGGCGATAGTGCATCTCTACGACGGCAAACCATTCCTTGGCCGTCATCGAACCGAAGGCTGGGTGAGCCACTGTGTGATGCGCAGGAATTTCGTCCAGGGTCGGTTCCAGCTCTTTCATTTGTGTGAGAACGCTGATGAGTCCATCACGCAATTGCTCCTTGCTCTCCGGTTGTGCAGGTGTGTACTCCGGGGAGGCAGGGACTTTCACGCGAATGGGAGGCAAGGAGCCTTGAGCAAAGATCGTCTGCCCGATCTCGGATTTTTCGGTACCTGCTTCTGTGACAGCAGGACCTCCTTGTCTACACTTCTCGATACTCCCCAGTTGAAAATACCGAGCAGATTGGATCAAGTGAAGGTACATTTGACCGAGCGACCATTCCTCTTCACTTGGCTTTTGCAACAGTTGTTCCATGGTGAAGCCTTCTAATTCATGCAGGTAGTGGTTTGTCACGTCTTCGAATTTGTTTACGATTTCTTTTGTATTCATGGGCGAATCAGCTCCTCTTGGTTTCTTGCTCTTATCATATTCGAACGCTACTGACAGCAGTATGTCAGTAGCGTTCGAATAATTTTTTGGCTTCTTCGCGCATTCGGCTACGCAACGATTCAGGCGTAAGAACAACCGCATCTGCTCCCAACCCAAGTACCCAAGACAAGATTTCTTCGATTTGTCTGACCCTCAATCTGACGAGAAAGCCTTCTAGATGCTCCGTAATTTCTTCTATAAAAAAATAGCCCGATTCTTTGACTCGATCAGCGATAGCTGCGCTGATGACGATCTGCACCTCTAGAGACCGATCGTCGGGAGGTTTGTAATCATCAAAATGGAAATGGTCAGGGAGGATAAAGCGGTCTTCCAATACGATCAGGCCGCTCATGCGTGACAGGCGGAATCGACGAATATCCTGTCGCAGGTCGCAATGAGCGAGCAGTATCCAAGAACTCTGAACCAGCACCAGTCCATATGGAGCAACGTCACGCACCGTTTCACGATCGTCACCCTTCCCAGGCGTGCCTCTCCGATAGCGGAACCGCACCTTTCGCTTATTGATGATCGCATCGTGGAGGAGTTGCGCATGGGCTTTTTCCTGCTCGCGCAGATTGTTTGCTCTGGGGCTTATGAGGCGAAAGGTTGAACGGATACGGCTGGCTTGTTCGCCTACATCCGCTGACAGGATCGATTCTACTTTGCGCTGTACAGCTCTTGCGCTATTGCCAAAGTTTTGGTCAAATGCTTGCTCGACCAAGTCTGCTCCGATCAAGAGTGCAACGGCTTCTTCTACCGAAAAGCTGACGGGTGGAAGAAAATACCCTTCCATTAACGAGTAGCCCTGACCTGGTGCCCCAACGATGGGGACGCCTGCTTCACTCAATGCTTGCATATCACGATAAATCGTCCGGACGCTCGTCTCGAAGGTCGCGGCTAAATCTTCTGCGCGAAACGTTCCTTTTCGCTGTAGCTCCAGAACGATCGCCAACAAACGGTCTGTTTTATTCATGCGATGCTGCTGACCTCCTCACTATCCAGCTAAGCAACTTTATGAAAATGATTGGACATCTTTAAAATTATTTTAGATTTATCCTACTTTTTATTTTAACAGTTTTCCCTATCCTACATGTGTAAGTGAAGGAGGAAGCTGTGAATGAAAAAGAGGGTTTTTTGGCTTGTCATTTTATCGCTGTTTGGATATATCGTTTTTCAAAAAATAACAGATGGACCACCTAATGTTGGCGGACATATCGAAACAGTGGGAGAGGCTACCGGTGTGGAGTACCAATCGATACAAATAACAAAAGATCAAATTAATCAGGGAGACCTTCTCTTGGTCAATAAAGACTATCCGGTTCATGAAGCAGGGGTAAAAAACGATGTGGTTCGGTTGTCTAAGCATGAAGAACTGTTACAAGGCTATACTTTGCTCGATCATAGACTCGAAGTGTCGGAGCGTGTAGCCAAAATATTCTTGGAGATGGTCAAAGCTGCGCAACAAGATAACGTGAGTCACTTTATCCTGAACAGCGGTTATCGAAGTATGGAAGAACAAGAGAAGCTGTATGAAGAAATGGGGCCAGCGATCGCGATGCCAAGCGGTTATAGCGAACACAATGTAGGTTCCGCGCTGGATATTGGATCGACGCAAATGAAAATGGAGCACGCCCCTGAAGGCAAGTGGCTGGAAGATCATTCTTGGAAATATGGTTTTATTTTGCGCTACCCGAAAGACAAGGTAGCCATTACTGGAACGGTATTTGAGCCTTGGCATTTCCGATATGTCGGCTTGCCGCATAGCGCGATCATGAAGGAGAGTAACTTTTCGCTGGAAGAATACTTGGACTATCTAAAAGACAAAAGAAGCATCTCCGTGACAAATGATGGGAAGATCTACGAAATTAACTACTACCCTGTCGATCAAGAGATGACGATCAAAGTACCGATTTCGAGCAACTATGAGATTTCGGGTGACAACATAGGCGGCGTGATTGTAACGAGCTACGTGAACTAAAGAAAAGGGGAAGTGAATCTAATGAAGAAATTGACTGTCGCGATTTTGTTTGGGGGATGTTCCTCGGAGTATGAAGTATCTCTTAAATCTACGAGTTCGGTGCTGGAAAGTTTGTGTCTGGAAAAGTACGAGGTGATTTTGCTAGGAATTACGAGGGAAGGGCAATGGCTGCGTTATACCGGCAACATCGAAAGCATTCGGAATGACAGTTGGCATCAAAGTGAGAAGTGTGTGCCTGCCTTTCTCTCTCCTTGCAGACAGATGCGGGGAATTGTTACACAGGAGAACGGTGCCATGACGATCACGAAGGTTGATGTGGTGTTCCCGATTTTGCATGGCAAAAACGGAGAGGATGGAACGGTGCAAGGGCTATTGGAGCTCGCTGGAATTCCTTTTGTCGGTTGTCACACGCTATCATCTGCGATTTGTATGGATAAGGATATCGCCCACACGTTGGCGGAAAGCTCCGGTATCAAAACGCCAAGATCCGTTACCTTTTATCAAAATACTGCTCTTGCAACGGTTGAATCTGCCACCGAAGAACTGGGATTCCCTTTGTATGTCAAACCTGCAAAGGCAGGGTCTTCGATTGGGATTACAAAAGCATACAACACGCAGGAATTAGTTTTCGGTATAGAAAACGCCCTTTTGCATGATGACAAAGTAGTCATCGAGGAAAACATCGTGGGATTTGAGGTAGGCTGTGCGGTACTAGGAAATCGTGAGGTCCTTGTGGGAGAAGTGGATGAGATCGAGTTGCTCCAAGGCTTTTTCAATTACACAGAAAAGTATTCATTGGAGACTGCCCACATCCATGTCCCGGCAAGAATTGACGAAGAACTCGCTGCAAAAATCAAGCAAACAGCCATCCATCTCTATCAGGTTTTAGGCTGCCGCGGTTTTGCTCGCGTGGATATGTTCGTCACTCCAGACGGAGACATTGTGTTTAACGAAGTGAATACAATCCCCGGCTTTACCTCGAAAAGCAGATATCCAAGCATGCTGCGTGTAGCGGGGATTTCCTATAAAGAGCTTCTTGATACGTTAATCATGCTAGCGTTGGAGGAGGAATAATCGATGACACAACTTCACGTCTCTACGATTTCTTTAAACAGCGAAAATCTGCATCACGGCCATCTGATTTTGGTGAATCGCCAGTACCCGATCCGCTGGCAAACAAATGACAGCATCCTACTAAACCGCATGCGGCTGATTGATGGAACACACAACAATATGATGCTGGAAAACACGGCTTCGAAGATGCTTGCCAAGCTGCTGAAAGCCTGCAAAGCACAGCAGACAATCGTGCCAGTCAGCGGCTTTCGCAGCAAGGCGGAACAAAAGGATATTTACGATCAATCCTTGCTCGAAAATGGACAGGAGTTTACCAGTAAATTTGTCGCACGTCCGAATGAAAGTGAGCATCAGACCGGGCTTGCGATTGATGTAGGGGAAAAGAAGGAAGAGATCGATTTTATATGCCCTTCTTTTCCCGATCATGGCGTATGCCGATTGTTTCGCCAACGTGCCAGTCAATTTGGGTTTATCAAACGCTACGACAAAGACAAGGAACAGCTGACGGGGATTTCGGATGAGCCTTGGCATTTTCGGTATGTGGGCTATCCGCATGCTGTTTTAATGGAAAAGCTCCAGCTCTGTTTGGAAGAGTATATCGAGTACGTGAAAAACTATGAATTCCATCAGGAACATTTGCTAGTGGATGAGGAGAGTATTGAAATCTACTATGTAAAAGCTACCGATACTGTTACGCACATCCCGGTTGTGGCCGGTGAGAGCTACGAAATATCGGGCAACAACGTAGATGGATTTATCATTACGGTGTTTCATCAGGAGGCACGTAATGAACGCGGGTAGTGAAAAGCAGTATGGCGGGCTGGATCGATTCCGAATCATGGCAGCGATTCTTGTTATCGCCATTCATACTTCTCCACTGCTATCCACAAGCGAATGGGCTGATTTTACACTGACACGGATAATAGCCAGGGTGGCAGTTCCATTTTTCTTTATGTGCACAGGATTTTTCTTCATGCAAAAGCTTGGTACAGATCACAGCAGAAATGCGTATTTGCTGAAGCAGTTTTTATGGAAAGTAGGAAAGCTATATTTGCTTTCGATCCTTCTCTATCTTCCGGTGAATGTGTACGCAGGGTATTTTACGGAACAATTGACCGTGTTTTCGGTGGTAAAAGACCTCCTTTTTAACGGGACCCTGTATCATCTGTGGTATTTCCCTGCCATCATGCTTGGGGTGTGTATCAGTACTTTTTTGTATACCAGACTATCCGCATGGAAAACGTTTTGGGTGACCATGCTGCTGTATGTCATCGGGTTATTGGGAGACAGCTACTTTGGATTTGCACAGATGAATCCGTATGTGGATAGCATCTATCAATCGATGTTTACCTTGTTTGATTACACGCGGAACGGTATATTTTTTGCCCCGGTTTTTGTAGTCATGGGAGGGATGATTGCCAATAATCGCAGACGGAAAAAGAAAAAAGTCGCACCGTATGCCATCGGACTTGGATTGTTCGGAAGCATGCTGGTCATGGAAGGCTTGCTCTTGCACGCTTATCAGCTCCAACGCCATGACAGTATGTATATTTTTTTGATACCGTGCATGTATTTTCTTTTTCAACTTCTGCTGTTTTGGAAAGGCAGAAATCGTCCAACATTACGGAAGCTGAGTTTGTATGTCTATGTCCTGCATCCCTTGTGTATTGTGCTCATTCGCGGAGCGGCCAAAGTAACGGGACTGACACAGCTGCTTGTTGAAAACAGCTTGGTTCATTTTACGCTGGTCACGGTGCTGTCGTTTGTTCTTTCTGTGCTGTCGATGAAGGTGATCCAGCGATTTCGAGGTGGGAAACCGGATCAAAGCGAGCGAGCATGGGCTGACATCCATCTCCCGCATCTCCAACATAATCTCAGGGAAATCCAGCGAGTTCTCCCCAAGGATTGTGCGGTGATGGCAGTCGTGAAGGCGCAGGCATACGGTCACGGCGGATGGCAAGTCGCGAGGTATTTAAACAAGCTCGGGGTGGATCACTTCGCTGTTGCCACAATCGATGAAGGAATCGAGCTCCGGAAGAAGGGCGTAAAAGGGGAGATTCTCGTGCTTGGCTATACCGATGAGCATCGTATACGCCAAATCGCCCGTTTCAAACTGACGCAAACCGTAGTAGATGATGAATATGCCAAAAAACTGAATGGCTACAACGTGAAAATCCCTGTTCATATCAAGATCGACACGGGGATGGGGAGACTCGGGGAATCTTGGGAACACACGGAAAAAATCGCGTCCATGTATCGATATAAGCATTTGCAGGTAGGCGGTACCTTTACGCATCTGAGTGTGGCTGACAGTTTGGAAGCTTCGGATATCGCATACACGAAAAATCAAATCGCCTGTTTCCAAAACGTAATCGATCAGCTGAAAGAAAAGGGGATCAATCCACAGAAGCTGCACGTCCAAAGCAGTTACGGCGTGCTGAATTACGGGGAGCTGCAATACGATTATGCTCGAATGGGGATCGCTCTCTACGGGATGTTGAGCAAGCAGGGAGATAAGGTAAAAACAAGCGTCGACCTACGACCTGTGCTATCACTAAAAGCCAGAGTTGTGCAGGTGAAACAGGTGGAAAAAGGAGCCTCCGTGGGCTATGGACGCGCCCACACAGCGCAGAAAGACAGCACGATTGCCATCGTATCTATCGGATATGCAGATGGGCTTCCTCGCATGCTGTCTCAAGCGGACGCTACCTGCTTGATCAGGGGAAAAAGGCGACCGATTATTGGCTTTGTCTGCATGGATCAACTTATTGTAGATATTACAGATATGGAAGAGGTGCGAAGAGGAGATGTTGTGACCTTTATCGGCAGAGATCTAGAAGAGGGTATCACTGCCGAGGAAATGGCCCAACAGTGTAAAACCATTACGAACGAGCTGGTAAGCCGTGTGGGAGAACGGGTTAAAAGAGTCTATCATGATTGATCTTTGGACGAAAACGAGTATAGGGAGTGGTTTATTTTTTCCATGGCGAAGGGGAGACATAGCTTTCGTTTCAAAATGCTTGGGCTTCTTGGGTTTGGCATGCTTCTGGCCGGTATCGTAACCTATCTGCTCTATAAAGTACTCCAGTTTTACTATCGGGTGGGGGTTAAGTACGAAGATCCGCTCGCCCAGGTTCGTTATTTCATCAGGGAGATGGGGGATATCAATTTCTTTTTGATTGTCTTTGCTCCCATTGCGATCTTGTTTTTCTATCTTCTAACCAAACGGTATGCTGGCTACTTTCGGGAGATTTCTACGGGCATTCATTATCTCGCGAGTGGAGACTTTACACGGCATGTCCATATTCCATCCAATGATGAGTTTGCAGAAATCGCCAAGGATATTAATACAGCAAGCGAAATGCTGCAAAAGGCGGTAGAAAGAGGAGATTTCGCCGAAAACAGCAAGGATCAGCTTGTTTTGAATCTGGCGCATGATTTGCGTACACCACTGACATCTGTTCTGGGTTATTTAGATTTAGTTTTACGAGACGAGCAGATGCCACAACAACAAATGCGGCATTATGCGACGATTGCTTTTACCAAGTCACAACGATTGGAAAAGCTGATCGATGAGCTCTTCGAAATTACGAGAATGAATTACGGCATGGTCAACATCGAGCAAAAGGTCATTGATTTGAGTGAATTGCTAGTCCAGTTAAATGAAGAGCTGTATCCTTCCTTTGAGAAAAATGAGCTCGTCGGGAGGTGTACGGTTGCTGCCCAATTAGTGATCGTGGGAGATGGGGAGCTGCTGGCACGCGTATTTGAGAACATCCTGACCAACGCGATACGCTACGGGGGCGATGGTCAATTTATCGATTTGAACGCTTATCATGAGGGCGATGAAGTGGTTGTACAAATCATGAATTACGGCGACCAGATACCTGAGGAGGCGCTGCCGCATATTTTTGAAATGTTTTTTACGGGTGACAAAGCGCGAACGCATCAAGGGGGAGGAACAGGACTCGGCCTGTTTATTGCTAAAAATATCGTCGAGAAGCATCGGGGAACGATTTCTGTCCAAAGTGATTTGATTCGAACATGCTTTGAGGTCAGGTTGCCGTGTGGATGAAATGATGCCAAAGAACAATTCTCATGGGTATCCAAATTTTGGTATGATATTCCTATAACTAAACCATATGCAAAAGATGAATAATTTTTGGGGGGTAGTTATGAATAAATACACATGGACATTGATAGGTGCGGTAATTGTTGCTGGAATATCATTGGCTACTTGGGCTGGGGCCATTAACCAAGGGGATAAGGAAGCGCTAAACGCATATGTAAAGATGGAACAGGCACGTAACCAAGGGAACAAACCCTTAAGCAAATGGAGTAGTAATGTAACCCTTTCGGATTTTTCAATTCAGGGAGCTGTTTTACCAGAAGCGGATAAAATACGTAAATACAACGATACGAATATGCAAGGACTACTATCTTCAACGGATGAAAAGCTTTCCTTCATTATGGAAGGGGATGAAGTAAAAGGTATAGTTTTAGCAACAGATACAGAGCCAATCATGGCTGGTGGTGAAAAAAGTGGCCCTGAGTTGTTTGACCTTTACAAGAACATGAAAAATACGCTCGGGGAAAATGTAAACATGAAGTACTTTAGTTATTCAGGTGGGTTTATTTTCGTTGCAACTGATAGGGAAGGTGAGGAAAGCTTGTGGCTCGATCGACGTGCTTCTACATCTTTAGAACTTCCTTCACACAAGCAACTCAAATCTGAAGAAGTTGTAGAAAAAATTCGAGAAGGTGCGGAATCGGTGGATGAAGAAAAGACAAACGAACTAGAAATGGGAAGTAAATCTGAATAAAGCGTATAAAGCTAGCTGTTGGCTTTTCACGGAGATTGATAGATGTTCAAAGGCCACTCCAGACAAGGCTGGGAAAAAACAAGAAAGCCGGGTCCCCGCTAGAGGACTCGGCATTTATATCCAATTTCTTTATCCGATGAATTCTTGTACCCAGTATCCATTCACAAAGCCTACACCGATTTTGGTGAAGGAAGGATTCATGATGTTTTGACGGTGTCCTTCACTGTTCATCCATTGGTTCATGACTTCCTCAGCGGTGCGTTGACCCATGGCGATGTTCTCACCCGCGGTCATAGAAGATACTCCGAATTGTTTCATCATGTCAAATGGAGAGCCATACGTAGGGCTTGTATGGTCAAAGTAGTTGTTGTTGGACATATCAGCCGCTTTTGCTTGTGCAACTTTGTTCAGGGAAGCATCCAGTTCCACTGGCTTCAGACCTGCTTTTGCACGCTCTTGGTTTACCAAATCGGTTACTTGCTTCCCAACAGAGGAAGCATCCACTTGTTGGTGAGCTTGTTTTACTGGCTGTTGAGCTGGCTGCTGTTGATTCGCTGGTGCTGCGTAAGGTGCTTGCATTTGCGGTTGGACAGGTTGCATATATGGTTGATACCCGTATTGCGGACATGTGGTAGCGGCAGAAGCTGTGTTAGAAAAGCCGGAGAGAACAAATCCCAATCCCAATGTCGCGATTGCAATAGTACCGAGGCGTTTCATATTCACATCGTCTCCTTTTTTTGGCCTACGAGGTTAGTTGACGGATTCGGATTGAGGAAACAACCCTACGCACTTTGGCGATTCACCCCATGCAGATCTCTCATCTGCAAGTAAAAAAGATCCCCCGCACTTCCATTCGAGAGGAAGTTTCGGCTGTTTTGTTTGGCATGACCTAGAATAACAGAGATTCACCGGTGAAAGAAACCCGTAAAATTTGGTAGGATTAATGAGGATATCTCTTGTTTTATTATTCGGGTTCAGAGACGTTAAAGATGAGTCAGAAAAAGGGATGCGCATATGATCGGCGGCTGCTCCGAATGCTTCCCGAGCTGATTCAGCATACCTCATAGACAGTGCAGGTGGATAGGGCCTCTTATGCGAGGCTCCTTTTTTTATTGTTTTTCGTTAGTCAGGAAGTGACGAGTTTGTATAAAGCTGGTCGTAGAGAATGTGTATTGAGCATGCAATCCAATTTGGGGTAAAATTTACTCAAGTAAAATGATAATGATTATCATTATAAATCGAAGGGTTGTTTTGTTACAAAGTATAAAACTTATTGGAGTGATTTTAATCATGGCAAGATCGGGATTTATGAAAACAGGATGGATATCGCTTATAACGGCAGCAATGATTACGGTGACAGGTTGCGGCTGGACAGGCGATCAAGCTGTGGCCACGGTGACTACCGATCAGCCTGCACAGGCAACGGCAGCGCCAAGCGAAGCTCCGCCTCGGACGGAAACGCGCGTCGTAACCGATGGCTTCGGAGAGGTAGAGATTCCGACAAATCCAAAGCGAATCTCAGCTCTTTATCGTGAAGATTATTTGGTTGCGCTTGGGGTAACGCCTATTGTGCAATATTATAACCCAATGTGGGGCAAGCAGGATTATTTGAAGCTGGAAGTGCCGTTGTTCGACGTGACCGGCAGCATCGAAGCCATGCTTGTGTCCGAGCCGGACTTGATCATTGGCGCCGGAGAGGTCGATGCAGCACAATACGCGCTCTATTCCAAGGTTGCGCCGACGTTCCGCTTGCCGGACGACGTACTTGCGGATTCGCGCAAAACATTGACCTTAATCGCCGAATTGCTTGGTCTCAGCGACAAGGCGGAGCAGGTGCTTGCCGATTACGAAGCCCGTATTGTCGATGTGAAGGCGAAGCTGAACGCGGCGATCGGCGATGAGAAGCTTGTTGTTCTGCGGATGAACGTCGTAGATAAATCGATTAATATTTTTGGCATTCATAACACGTTTGTCGGACAAATCTTGTATGAGGATCTTGGGCTGAAGGCGCCAGGGTTCGCCGAGGCGATGACGAAGGGCAATATCGTCTTGTCGAAGGAGGTCATTCCGGAGCTTGACGCGGACCATATTATTTTGCTTCCGTCCAACGGGACGTGGGAGGATGAGAGCAACATGAAAGCACTTGAGGAAATGAAGGCAGATCCGTTATGGCAGACCGTTCCTGCATTTAAGAACGGCCATGTATATCCCGTAGAGAGATCATATTGGCAGACGGGAGCCATTACGGCCAACGGGTTGAAGATGGATGATTTACTTCGATTACTGGCTTCTTAGCAGGAAATAAGAGTGATTACGTTCATTGGCGAGACTCATCGCCATAATTAAGAAAGAGCCACTTTTCAACGAAGGTTGATGGGTGGCTCGATTTGATTTACACTATATCCATTGAGAATGAATATCAATTAAAAGGCGGTTGATAGTAACGATGGATATTGAACAGCGCAAACAAGCTGGGACTGCTCCTTTAGTCCAATATGCGCTGCGATCGATCCGCTTAGTCGTTGCGGGCGAGCAAGCAGAAATGAGTGATTTGGACGGCAGCGATAGAAACGATACGGAAAGCTTTGAACTGCTCATTATAATGAGCGGGACGGGACAAGGAAAATGCTATTTGCAGGGGCCAGGAAGATCTTTATATGTTGATCAAGAGGTTATGAGCTGCAGCTATTACCGAGTGTGCTTCGTAACGAGCGGCGATGAAGCAGCTTCGAGCTTGCTGCCGGATAAGCAAGAGCTTGCCTGCGCACCCTTCGCGAAGACGATGGAGCTGCTTGATGAGTTATATGGACTCCGCGGGGCGAGCGACGAGCTCGAGCTGTTCCAACGATTTGTGAGATTTCAAGAGCTGCTGCTCTTTCTATTCCGCCAAAATGCACCTGCAGCCGAGGATAAGGGAACGGATATCGAGCGGAATGGGGTAGAGCTTAGCATACGGCATATTCATCAGTATTACCGTGAGCTTCTGAACTTGGAGGAGCTGTCCTCCCTCGCAGGCATTGATCGCTGGAAGTATACCCGTCTGTTCAAAGAGGCTACGGGTCAAGTACCGCTTCAGTACTTGAATGAAGTACGGATTAATCAAGCCAAGAAGTGGCTGGCAAGCGCCGATGACAAGCTGCTCGATATTGCGCTGAATGCAGGTTTCAACAATGAATATTATTTCAATCGTCGTTTCAAGCAGACGGTAGGCATATCGCCCGGACAATACCGTCGCAGCCGCAAGGGACAGCTTAGAGTAGTAGCGCCGTATTTGGAGGATTTCATAGTCGCGCTGGATATGCAGCCTATCGCCCAGTATTGGCATGCGAAATGGGGAAAACAAGACTATCTAGGCTTAAACCATATTCCGACGTTCGACGAGAACGGAGGCAACTTTGACGCGCTTTCCGGTTATAAGCCGGATTTGATATTGCTTATAGATCGTTACGAGCAACTACAATATTCTCAGTGCCGACGCATATCCAACACGTGCATCCTGCGTGAGCAGACAAGTAATTGGCGTACGCTGCTGCGTACCGTCGCCGATTATTTCGGTCGGACGGAGTTGGCCGACGATGCTATCGCAAAGTATGATTTCAAAGCACGGAGCACGAGTCATACGCTGAGTCAGGTTATGAAAGGTGAAACGGTCGCTTTTTTGCGTATCTCGGCGGACCATATCATCCAATATGCGGGAGAAGGGCAAGGGTTTGTTTCGACTGTTCTCTATGGCGATGTTGGCTTGCGCTCCCATTCCGCAGTAGGTGTAGCTTCAAAAGCGAATAGGCAGGGCATGTTCAATCTCTCTGTAGAGGACCTGCGTACGTTAACCGCGGATCATCTGTTCATTACTTTCGATAAGTGGCATAGTCAGGCAGAAGGAAAGGAGAGGGAACTGCTGGAGCAGCCAGAGTGGCGTGATCTGCCTGCTGTACGAAACAACCGCGTTTACGAGGTTGATTTTCTAACTTGGATGAATAACGGAATTATTTCCAACGGCAAAAAAATCGATGATATACTGCGAGCGTTAGCTTGATTTGGTTTTGCTTGCGACTGAATGGTCTGCACTAAAGTTAACATTGGAAGGCGTGATTTTAGAGCAAGCCTAAGCGCTGGCAATTTTATCTGAAAAATATAAATAGCATAGAGGTCGGTAATGTATGAACTCGCTTACGAAAGAAACGGTAGATGAATTATTGGCAGCAATGGACGCTTATAAAGTAATTGCGCAAGAACTCATCGACAAATTAATATTGGAAACGAATCAGCCTGAAAAATCAGAGATAATAAAAGGAAGTTACTACTTAATTTCAAATGCGGAATTACTAAACGATGAAGAACATTTAACCGGTAATTGGTACTTTGATGTTCATGGAGAACATTGCATGTTTGAGAATTTAGACACTGGACAAAAATTGGAGGTTTCTCTCGGGAATACAGACGATATTGGAAATGTTGATCCCTACTTTTTTTATGACTTCTTGAAATCAACCGAGAATTTTAAACACTTAATTCAACATTTTGAAAATCCGTTTGGTGATATGTTGAATTTTTTTGAGGTATTAGAAAAGAGAAAAATACTTATGCATATTCACGGTGTTGAATACAGAAAGATTCTTCAGAATGAAAAATAATGTTGGTTCGTGAATAAGAGGACGTTAGAAGTAGCTATCAACGATAGAGAAAACTTTGAGCACAAAGGCGAATACTATAGCTCACTAAATCTGGAGAGAACTATTGTCTCGAATGTGCGATACTTTATTTTCTCTGAACAATGGAAAATGGGCTAGGGAACCTCATTCCCTAACCCATTTTTTCATTCATTGCATTTAAATCAAATTCTCCGGGTTCAAGCCTTCCAGCTCTGGCAACACAAAGCGCCCATCTTTTCTGATCAGCACATCGTCAAAGTAGATTTCGCCGCCGCCGTACTCAGGGCGTTGGATTTGGACCAAGTCCCAGTGAATGGAGGAGCGGTTGCCGTTGTCAGCTACTGTGTAAGCATTCCCTGGCGTGAAGTGGAAGCTGCCCGCGATTTTCTCGTCAAACAGGATGTCCAGCATCGGGTGGAGGATGTGCGGGTTAAATCCGATCGCAAATTCTCCGATATAGCGTGCGCCCTCGTCCGTGTCGAGGATATCATTCAATGCTTTTGTATTGGAGCTGGTCGCTTCCACGATCTTGCCTTCTTTGAAAGTGAATTGCACATCATTGAAGGTAATGCCGTTATAGATCGATGCCGCGTTGTAGAAAATCGTTCCTTCCACGGAATCGCGCACAGGAGCGGTGTATACTTCGCCATCCGGGATATTGCGTTTGCCGTCACACTTGATGGCATTGATTCCTTTAATGGAGAAACGCAGGTCTGTTTTTGGACCGACGATGCGTACACGATCGGTGCGCTCCATCAGCTCTTTCAACGGAGTCATGGCAGCGGACATTTTTGCGTAGTCCAGATTGCAGACGGAGAAGTAGAAGTCCTCAAAGCCCTCGAGACTCATTTTGGACAGCTGCGCCATCGACTTGTTTGGGTAGCGCAGTACAACCCAGCGTTTGTTCGGAACACGCTCGTTCGTATGTACAGGTTGATACAGGACGCGCGCGTAAATGCCCATTTTGTCTTCCGGTACGTCGGCATACTCGTTGATGTTGTCGTAAGCCCGGATGGCGATGTAAGCGTCCATGTCCTTCATCCGGTCATACTCGTATTTTGCCATCAGAGCCATATGTTCTTCGCTCGTGCCTTGATAGAGTGCACGCATGACTTCCTGGTCTTTCAAGGTGACCAAAGGCAGAGCCCCAACTGCAAATGATTCACGCACAAGTGCACGAACGAGTTCAGGTTGCAGGCCTGTATTTTCGATCAGAACTTTTTCGCCTTTTTGCAAATTAAGCGAGTAACGGACGAGACGGCTTGCCAGTTCATTAATGCGTGGATCTGCCATGGTGGTAACCTCCGTAGTAAAATAATTTTGATTAATGATTAATTTGTATTATTACATAACTGAGCGTAGGCTCGCCAGTGTGTTTGATGCTTCCATTATAAGCAAGCCTCGTAGATCGCGATTACATCGGATTCATTCAATTTTCGTGAGCTAGGCAGATACCCGATTCCGCGTCCGCCGATGCGAACTGCTTCTTCAGCCATTTGGGCCAGCGATTGTTGGGTCACACCGAAGTCAGACAGACGTTCTGTGATTCCCATGCGCTCATACCAACGGCGCACGGCTTCAATCGTTGCTCGTGCTGCTTCGCCCTCGTTCTCCATCGTAACACCAAAACAATGACGTCCCATACGGGCTAGTCTCTCTGGACGGTCTTGCAAAATCACCTGTTCAAAATAAGGAAGGGACAGGATCGCTAGTCCACGACCGTGAGCCATATCGTAGATTCCGCTCAGCGGGTGTTCAATTCCGTGCAACGGCATACCAGCACCACGACCGCCCGCAGCGAAGGGACTGATGCCCAGCGTGCTCGCCCACAAAAGGGTAGATCGTGCTTCTGCATGGTCTGGTTGCTGGATCGCTGTGATGGAGTGCTCGACGACGAGTCGAATGAGTGTTTCGGAAATCCCGTCCTGAACGTGGGTCCCTTCCGCGCTGATCAAATAGTTTTCAAACAGATGGGAAAAGATATCGGCGCAAGACTCTGCTGTGACGCGAGCCGGAACGGTAAAGGTGACAGACGGGTCAAGAATGGCAATCTTCGGGTAAAGTGCTGGACCGTTGATCGAAGATTTTTCATGCGTGTCCCAATGAGTCAGGACGCTGATATGGTTTGCTTCCGAACCAGTAGCGGCTACTGTCGGGACGGTCATGATCGGCAGTGCTTCCTGAACGGGTACCAGTAATTGACCAGAACCGCTCGGATTTCCCCGCATGTAATCGTAAATAGGGCGTCCGGAAACGGCTGCCGCCGCAATCGCTTTGGAGGCATCCATTACGGAGCCGCCACCGATAGCCAGAATGAAGTCACACTGATGCTCACGAGCAAGAGTAGCTCCAGCATCAACCGTTGCCGTACGCGGATTCGGTTCGATTTTGTCAAAAACAAGATACGCCACTTGGGCTTCCTGCAATAGAGCCTTGGCGCGTTCTAATAGACCAGTACGTTTGGCCGCATTGCCACCTGTGACGAGCAATGCTTTTTGGCCTATCGATTTTGCTTCTTGGCCCAAACGTTCCAGTTCGCCTATGCCAAAGTAAATTTTGGTAGGAAAAGACACTTCAAATGGAAACATCTGAAATTCCTTCTTTCACGTATTGGTTGTACCACTGACAATTTTATCATAAACAAAAGAAAAGAGCCTGCTCCGTGGGTAGGCTCTATGTGCATATGAGGTAGTTTGGATAATGAGTTTGCGAATGTTAGTGAGGTTGAGAAGAAGAATGTAATGTAAATCCCGAACGTTTGTCGAAGTCTATTCCAGCATTTTTCGTTGATAAATGCGTATGTTTGTGTTTTAATGTAGTTGAAACGTTCGTGAATTAACCGAAACTCAACCTTTTTGACTGGGAAGGTGACTCCTACGGTGGAAAAACAGGAACAACTCTACGAAGGTAAGGCGAAACGTATTTATCGGACATCATTGCCTGATCAGTACTGGGTAGAGTACAAAGACGACGCAACAGCATTCAATGGAGAGAAACGGGCGCAAATCACCGGAAAAGGTGAGCTGAACAACCGTATTACGGCAATCTTTTTCACCATGCTGAAGGAGCGGGGCATCGACAACCATTTTGTCCGTCTGCTGTCCGCCACAGAGCAAGTTGTTCGCAAAGTGGAGATTATCCCTTTGGAGGTAGTTGTTCGCAATATCGCAGCAGGCTCATTGGCCAAACGTCTTGGCATGGAAGAGGGAACTGTGCTTCCGCAGCCCGTTGTCGAGTTTTACTACAAGGATGACGCACTGGGAGATCCATTGGTGAATGCCTCCCATATCAAAGTGTTGGGGGTTGCGAGCGAGAGTGACCAAGCGACATTGGAGCGCATGGGTCTTGCTGTAAACGAGGTCCTCGTGCCTTACTTGCGCGAGCGCAACATTACCTTGGTCGATTTCAAACTGGAATTCGGAAAAACAGCGGACGGGGAGATTCTCCTCGCCGATGAAATATCCCCGGATACATGTCGTTTCTGGGATTCGGTAACGAATGAAAAGCTCGACAAAGACCGCTTCCGCCGCGATTTGGGCAATGTGGAGGAAGCTTACAAAGAAATGCTTACGAGACTAGGAGGAGACGTACATGTTTAAAGCTGTTGTTTATGTAACATTGCGCGAGAGTGTTTTGGACCCGCAAGGACACGCTGTAAAAGGTGCTCTGCACACCTTGGGTTTTGATGAAGTAAACAATGCGCGCATCGGGAAGTACATGGAGCTGGAATTGAACACTTCTGACCGTGCGCAAGCCGAAGAGCGTGTACGTGAAATGTGCGAAAAGCTATTGGCCAATACGGTGGTAGAAGACTATCGCTTTGATATCGTGGAGGGCTAAGGACATGCGAGTAGCCGTTATCGTCTTTCCAGGCTCGAACGCCGACGTTGATTTGTTTAACGCAGTTGAAGACGTAATGGGAGTGCCTGTGGATTACGTATGGCATTCCGATACAGATCTTTCTAAATATGATGCAATTCTCTTGCCAGGTGGATTCTCTTATGGAGATTATCTGCGCTGTGGTGCAGTCGCTCGTTTTTCACCCGTCATGGAGCAAGTGGTGAAGGCAGCAGAAGAAGGCAAGCTGATCATGGGAATCTGCAATGGCTTCCAGATCCTGACCGAAGTTGGGCTGTTGCCAGGAGCACTCTTGCGCAACCGTTCACTGAAATTCCGTTGCAAGCTGTCCGAATTGCGTGTGGAAAACAACGATACTTCTTTTACCCGTGATTTCGCGGCAGGGGAAGTCATCCAAATTCCAATCGCGCACGGCGAAGGAAACTACTTCTGTGATGAAGAAACGCTAGCGAAGCTTAAAGCGAACAAGCAGATCGTTTTCCGCTATCATGGCGAGAATCCGAATGGTTCACTGGAAGACATCGCAGGCATTTGTAACGAACGTGGAAACGTACTTGGCATGATGCCTCACCCGGAGCGTGCCGTCCACTCTTGGATGACTTCCGATGACGGACGCCGCATGTTTACCTCGATCCTGAAGACTTGGAGGGAACAGAACAGTGCCACAACTCACGCATAAAGAACCGACAGCCGAACAAATTGCCGATCAAAAACTGTACAAAGAAATCGGTCTGACTGACGAAGAATATCAGCGTGTCGTAGAAATTCTCGGCCGCAAGCCGAACTGGACCGAGACTGGTCTCTACAGTGTTATGTGGTCGGAGCACTGCTCCTACAAAAACTCCAAGCCTGTCCTACGTCGTTTCCCGACAAAAGGACCTCGCGTTTTGCAAGGACCGGGGGAAGGTGCGGGTATTGTCGACATCGGTGACAATCAGGCGGTTGTTTTCAAAATCGAAAGCCATAACCATCCATCTGCGATCGAGCCGTACCAAGGGGCCGCGACTGGAGTGGGCGGTATCATCCGTGACGTATTCTCGATGGGTGCGCGTCCGATTGCGCTGCTCAACTCGCTTCGATTCGGGGAGCTAAAATCTCCTCGCGTCAAATATTTGTTCGAAAACGTCGTAGCAGGTATCGCAGGCTACGGGAACTGCATCGGGATTCCTACTGTAGGTGGAGAAGTGAATTTCGACCCTACGTATGAAGGAAACCCACTAGTCAACGCTATGTGTGTCGGCTTGATCGACCACGAAAAGATTCAAAAAGGGGTAGCGTCCGGTATCGGCAACCCTGTTATCTACGTTGGCGCAAGCACGGGGCGTGACGGTATTCACGGGGCGACCTTCGCATCCGAAGAGCTCACGGAAGAGTCCGAGAAAAAACGCCCGGCCGTACAAGTCGGCGATCCATTCATGGAAAAGCTCCTGCTGGAAGCGTGCCTGGAGCTGATCGACACGGGTATCGTTGTCGGAATTCAGGACATGGGAGCGGCTGGTTTGACCAGCTCCAGCTCCGAGATGGCGTCTAAGGCGGGCAATGGTATCGAAATGAATCTGGACCTCGTGCCACAGCGCGAAGCTGGCATGTCTGCATACGAAATGATGCTGTCTGAGTCTCAGGAGCGTATGCTCGTCGTCGTGGAAAAAGGCAAAGAGGCAGAAGCGATTGCAATTTTTGACAAATGGGGTTTGGCGTCCGCTGTCGTGGGCAAAGTAACCGAAGACAGCAAGCTACGCTTGTTGCACCAAGGTGAGGTAGTAGCAGAGGTGCCAGTAGACAGCTTGGCTGACGACGCGCCTGTGTACCACCGTCCATCTGCGGTGCCTGCTTACTACGAAGCAAACGCGAATGTAGATGTGCTGGCAGCCATCCAAGAACCGAAAGATCTGAATGGTACGCTGAAAAGCTTGCTGGCTCAGCCAACCGTGGCGAATAAAGCGTGGGTATATGAGCAATATGATCATATCGTGCGTGCAAACACAGCTGTAAAGCCTGGTTCTGACGCTGCTGTTGTCATGGTGCGCGGTACTCGCAAGGCTCTTGCTATGAGTACAGATTGCAACGGTCGCTATGTGTACCTCGATCCAAAAGTGGGCGGTGCCATTGCGGTTGCAGAATCTGCGCGCAACGTGGTCTGCTCCGGTGCAGAGCCGCTGGCGATTACGGACTGCCTGAACTTCGGAAGTCCGGAAAAGCCTGAGGTGTTCTGGCAATTTGAAAAATCGTGCGAGGGCATGAGCGAAGCGTGCGTAGCACTCGATGCTCCGGTCATCGGCGGAAACGTATCTTTTTACAATGAACGCAGCGGTGATGCGATCTATCCAACCCCAACGGTGGGAATGGTCGGCTTGATCACTGATGTTGACCATATTACGACTCAGGATTTCAAAAACGAAGGCGACGCGATCATTCTGTTGGGCGAGACCTTCGCTGAGCTGGGCGGCAGTGAGTATCAAAAGATGGCTACGGGCAGCATTTCCGGACGTCCTCCACAAATCGATCTGACCAAGGAAGCGGCAGTACAAAAGCTGATTCTCACAGCGATTCGCCAAGGTCTGGTGAACTCCGCACACGATCTGTCCGAAGGTGGTCTGGTTGTCGCGCTGGCTGAATCTTGCTTCGGCAAAGGAGTCGGTGCGCAGGTGACTCTTACGTCCGAGCTGCGTACTGATGTGCTCTTGTTCAGTGAATCTCAATCTCGCATCTTGCTCAGTGCTTCTAGAGAGCAAGCGGCGGCGATTCTCGCATTGGCAGGTGAACTTGGCGTACCTGCTGAAAACATCGGTACGGTCGGCGGTGATCGTCTGGTAGTGAACGTGAACGGTACAGAAGCAATCAACGCTTCGACTCAAGAGGTGAAAGCAGCCTGGAAGGATGCGATTCCATGTTTGATCGGTTAATCTGGGACAAATTGAATGAAGAATGCGGCGTTTTTGGCATCTACAACCACAAAGAAGCATCCCAATTGACCTATCTGGGTCTGCACGCCCTTCAGCATCGCGGTCAGGAGAGCGCAGGTATCTGCGCCTCTGACGGCGAGAAATGGTATAAGCACCGCGGAATGGGTCTTGTGTCAGAGGCTTTTGGCAAGGGCGATCTGGAGAAGTTCAGCGGTCATATCGCAATTGGTCATACCCGTTATACGACTGCTGGTTCGAGTAAGATTGAAAACGCCCAACCGCTCTTTTTCCGCTATGCACAAGGCAGTATGGCAGTTGCCCACAACGGGAATCTCGTAAATGCCGCTGTGCTTAGAAAAGAACTGGAAGCAAAGGGCTCCATTTTTCAGACGACCAGCGACACGGAGGTGATCGCACATCTGATCGCCCGCTCTGAGTGCAAGGATTTGCCAGGAGCGGTAAAGGACGCTCTGCAATACATCAAGGGGGCGTATGCCCTTCTCGTCATGAACGAGAATCAGCTTGTGATCGCCCTCGATCCGAATGGCTTGCGTCCGCTGTCCTTGGGACGCCTCGGAGATGCGATCACTGTCGCGTCCGAGACCTGTGCATTTGATATTATCGGCGCGCAGTATTGGCGTGATGTGCAACCGGGTGAGCTGATCGTCATCGACAAGGATGGCATTACCGAAAGCAAGTATACGGAAACGACACAGCGTTCGATTTGTACGTTTGAATACATTTATTTTGCCCGACCGGACAGTGACATCGACGGAATCAACGTCCACATGGCGCGCAAACGTTTGGGCAAGCAGCTGGCATTGGAATCCGCGATTGATGCTGATGTCGTCACAGGTGTACCGGATTCGAGTATTTCTGCTGCTATCGGATTTGCGGAAGCGACCGGAATTCCGTACGAAATCGGCTTGATCAAAAACCGCTATGTCGGACGTACCTTCATTCAGCCGAGTCAGGAGCTGCGTGAGCGCGCTGTCTATCTCAAGCTGTCTGCGGTTCGCAAGGTAGTGGAAGGCAAGCGTGTCGTGATGATTGACGACTCCATTGTTCGCGGAACAACGAGTAATCGGATCGTCCGCATGCTGCGTGAGGCTGGCGCCAAAGAAGTACATGTGCGTATCAGCTCTCCGCCTGTTATGAATTCTTGCTTTTACGGCATTGACACCTCGGCGCGTGAGGAACTGATTGCATCGACCAAATCCGTAGAGGAAATTCGTCAAATCATTGAAGCTGATTCGCTGTCGTTCTTGTCTATTGAAGGAATGATCGATGCAATTGGCCGCACGGATTCGGCTCCCAATAGAGGACACTGCCTCGCATGCTTTAACGGAGAATATCCGACAGAGATTGAGTTCGAAGAAGCGCTACCTGCGCTTAAATGCTAAAACAAGCAACCTCTTGTAGGGGGAGAAACGATGAGTGAAGCATATAAACAAGCTGGCGTAGACATCGATGCGGGAAACGAAGCTGTCGAACGCATGAAAAAGCATGTCAAACGAACATTCCGTCCGGAAGTTATGACGGATTTAGGCGGGTTCGGAGCGTTGTTTCGCCTGGATACTAAAAAATATGAGAAACCAATTCTCGTTTCCGGCACAGATGGAGTAGGAACCAAGCTAAAGCTCGCTTTTGCCATGGACAAACACGATACAATCGGCATCGATGCTGTCGCTATGTGCGTCAATGACGTAGTGGTTCAAGGGGCAGAGCCGCTCTTTTTCCTCGATTATCTGGCAGTAGATAAGGTCATTCCAGAAAAAATCGAAGCGATTGTCAAAGGGATCGCGGAAGGCTGCTCCCAGTCCGGTTGCTCGCTGATTGGTGGAGAGACTGCCGAGATGCCTGGCATGTACGCTGAAGGCGAATACGACATCGCGGGTTTTACCGTAGGTGTCGTGGACGAGAGCAAAATGATTACGGGAGCGTCCGTGGCTACTGGCGATGTACTGATCGGTCTGGCTGCAAGCGGCGTGCACAGCAATGGCTTCTCACTCGTTCGCAAGGTGCTTTTGGCAGACAAGGGCATGTCCCTGCATGAGCATGTTGACGTATTGGGCAAAAAGCTCGGCGAAGAGCTGCTGACACCGACCCGCATTTACGTGAAGCAAGTGCTATCCGTTCTCGAGTCACATGAAGTGAGAGCGCTGGCACACATCACAGGCGGCGGCTTTACTGAAAACATTCCACGCGTGCTTCCAGAAGGAATGCAGGCTGTGATCAACGTTGGCTCCTGGCCGGTGCTGCCGATCTTCGAGCTGGTACAAGAGGCGGGTAACATCTCTTACCCGGATATGTACAAAACGTTTAACATGGGCATTGGCATGATGCTTGTCGTGAAGCCGGAAGACGCAGTGAGTGTGATGGAAAAGCTGCAAGAGCTGGGAGAACAGGCGTATTTGCTCGGACATATTCAAGCGGGAGAGCGCAAAGTCGTATACAACGGGGTGGAATGGTGAGAAGGCTGGCCATTTTCGCCTCAGGCAGCGGCTCCAACTTTGAAGCGATCGTGCAGGCTGTACAGGACGGTAGACTCACAGGTGTAGAAGTTGCCTTGCTCGTGTGCGACAAGCCCGGCGCCAAGGTTTTGGAACGGGCAGAGCGTTTAGGGATCGACGCCTTTGTTTTTCAACCGAAGGAGTATGCAGACAAGGCTGCTTTTGAACAGGAAATAGTCGCGCAGCTCCAAAAACGCGATATATCGCTGGTTGTGCTGGCAGGCTACATGCGGTTGGTGGGCGACACTCTTTTGTCTTCCTACGATGGAAAAATCATCAATCTGCATCCGTCGCTTTTGCCTGCTTTCCCAGGAAAAGACGCGATTGGTCAGGCACTCGCTTACGGGGTAAAGATAACGGGGGTAACGGTACATCTGGTTGATGCCGGTCTGGACACAGGGCCGATCATTGCCCAGATTCCCGTAGCGGTGCAAGAAGCAGATACGGCTGAGACTTTGGCGGCTCGCATCCATGCTGTGGAGCATGAGCTTTTGGTGAAGGTCATTGGCTATTTAGCAGAAGAGAGAGTGAAGCTAGAAGGAAGGCTTGTCCAGCTGACGTAAATCGAGAGATAAAGTAGAAACCGACATCCTTTTACGATGTCGGTTTTTTGGTCATCCGTTTTAAAAATACTTCTTTCTCCAAAACAGGAGGGCTGTTACGGACGTAATGGCGGTGGACATGATCATAATGATCGTGAATGCGTGCGGATGCTCCTGAAAAGGAAGCGGGACGTTCATCCCGTAAAAGGTGCCGATCACCATAGGTAACGTGATGACAATGGTAATGGCGGTCAACAGCTTCATTACGCGATTCAGATTGTTGGAGATGACGGAGCCAAAGCCATTCATGATGTTCCCTAAAATGGCGGTATAGATTTCCGTCATTTTGATGGCCTGCTTGGTTTCGATTTTTACTTCTTCCAACAGTTCCTTATCTTCTTCGTACATTTTCAAATAACTGCCGCTCCGAAGCAGGGAGATCAACAGACTGTTCGTTTCCAGGGACGTCGAAAAATATACAAGACTTTTCTGCAATTCAAGCAAGGTAAGCAGTTCATTGTTTTTCGTCGATTGTCGCAACGATTTTTCCAGCGTTTCTGTCTGCTTGTTGATTTTTTTCAAGTAATGCAAATAATCATGGGACGTATTCGATAAAATTTGCAGGACGAACCGGTTTCGCATGTGCGTGTGAAAGCTTTTCACTTTTCCTTGGACAAACTCATTCATGACAGCCGTTTCTACCAGACAAACCGTTAAGATATAATCTTCCGTCACCATGATTCCCAATGGAACCGTCGTATAGTTGTCCTTCGTGGCTTCTTTCGTGGAGATTGGGATGTCCACGTAGAGCTTCACGCGGTTTCCTTCCTTGTCAATCCGTCCGATTTCTTCGTCATCAAGAGCATCCTGTAAAAAATGAAGGTCAATCGACAACTCCCTGACGACGTGTAGCTTTTCTTGCTCAGAAGGATTGGTCAGATGGATCCAGCAGCCTTTTTCAAATTGTTGCAGTTCTTCTATTTTTCCCATGGTATTCGTTTTGTAAATGTTCAACATGGTTTTCTCATCCTTTCGCAAAGAAGGATCGGAGGGATACGACCATGTTGCGCAAGCATGCCTACATAAAGATACTTACATACACTCGTCCCATAAAAAGGGAGAATGATAAATAAGGTATGGGGAACATGCCGCAGCGCCACAAGGCCGGAAAATTCTCCGTACACAATCTTGATTGCCGTTATTCATTCCGCAACTTGGACTACTGTCCATTAAAACGTTCCCCCCCTTTCGAGAATAAAAACCCTCTTGTTTTCTCGTCCTACATGCATGTTATTCATGTCCTTTCAGACGGTGTCGGCTTCTAACATGAACGACTCACCCTATTTTGCTGCTATGCTTCTTCCGCGAATCATGACAAACCAAATCAACTCTTGTGACATACAGTAAGGAAGGGATATTCCCACAAAGGGAGGGGCCGACTTGAGCGGAGATTTTGTTTCGAACTTGCTCGATAAGCTAAGCCAAAAAACCGGGCGGCAATGGACGCTTAACGATATTATGAAGCTCGCGGAAAAAATGCCGAAGGGCGGAGCCAATATAGATGCGCTGCTCGATGAGCTGGGAAATATGGGATTCGAAGTGCCAGAGGAGACGAAAGAGCGCGTCAGGGATCGTGTAAAGGACGGCGAATCCATCTCCATGGAAGAGTTAGGGGACTTAATGCCCAAAGAAGTAAAGGCGAAGAGCCGCAATTCGAAGAAGCCGATCAAGCCAATCAGGGCGACTGCCAAAGGCAAATCAGTCTCCCTGTCAGATCGCATCAAAAGGCTATCAGGCAAAGGCAAGAAAAAACGATAATTTCATCAAAGCAAATACAGGTGGATGCAGTCGCAAGTGCCGAACAGGCATGGGCGGCTGCGTTTGTTTTCCTGACGAAGTTATTGATAATAGCGTACAATTATTTTATAATATATAAGTATTGTTCGTGTTTTGGTCAATAGTTACTCATGTTTTCACTAAAATTCAGGAGGTTCTATCCGTGAGTGTGAAAAAAGCGTTGATCAGCGTTTCTGACAAGACAGGATTGATTCCGTTTGCCCGTCGATTGGTAGCCGCCGGGGTACAGATCATTTCTACCGGGGGTACGGCTTCTCTTTTAAAAGCAGAGGGAGTTCCCGTTATTGGCATTTCTGAAGTGACTGGATTTCCAGAAATTTTGGACGGTCGCGTCAAAACGTTGCATCCCAATATCCACAGCGGCCTCTTGGCTGTAAGGGACAGTGAAGAACATGTGCAGCAACTAAAAGACCTTGGGATTGAAACCATTGATCTGGTTGTCGTGAACCTTTATCCTTTCAAGGAAACAATAGCGAAGCCAGACGTGACATATGAAGATGCCATTGAGAATATTGATATTGGTGGACCAACGATGCTGCGTTCTGCTGCGAAAAATCACGCGTTTGTCAGTGTAGTGGTCGATGCAGCCGATTATGAAAAAGTAGCAGAAGAAATTGAAGCAAATGGCGATACTACGCTAGAAACCCGACGCAAGCTGGCTGCAAAAGTTTTCCGTCATACAGCTGCCTATGATGCCTTGATTTCTCGCTATTTGAGCGAGCAGGTGGGCGAACTGCTGCCTGAGAGCTACACCGTGACTTATGAGAAAGCACAGGATTTACGCTATGGGGAAAATCCACATCAACGTGCGGCATTTTACCGTGAGCCGTTGTCCGATCAGTTGAGCATCGGGAATGCGAGTCAACTGCAAGGAAAAGAGCTTTCCTATAACAACATCAATGACGCAGACGCAGCGTTGGCGATTGTACGCGAATTCGCTGAACCTGCTGTCGTTGCAATCAAGCACTCCAACCCTTGTGGAGTAGGGATTGGCGCTGATATTCGCGCCGCTTACCAAAAAGCGTACGAAGCAGATCCTGTCTCTATTTTCGGTGGGATCGTGGCAGCAAACCGCCCGATTGACCGTGACACCGCACTCGCGATGAAAGAGATTTTCTTGGAAATTATTATCGCACCAGACTTCAACGAAGAGGCGTTGGCTGTTCTGGCTGAGAAAAAGAACCTGCGCCTCTTGCGTATTCCTGCGCTGAATGAACCAGCCAAAAAAGTGGACAATCTGTTCCGCGTGGCTCCTGTTGCAGGCGGGGCACTCATCCAAGACTTCGACTACAAGCAGCTCGAAGAAACCGAGATTCAAGTGGTCACAGACCGCAAGCCTTCGGAAGAGGAACTGGCACAGCTAAAATTCGCGTGGAAGGTCGTTAAGCACGTCAAATCGAATGCGATTCTCTTGGCAAAAGACAATATGACCATCGGCGTGGGTGCAGGCCAAATGAACCGCGTTGGGGCAGCGAAAATCGCCATCGAGCAAGCAGGTGCATTGGCAAGTGGCGCGGTATTGGCCTCAGATGCGTTTTTCCCGATGGGAGATACCGTGGAAGCGGCAGCCAAAGCAGGGATTACCGCTATCATCCAGCCAGGCGGCTCGATTCGCGACCAAGAATCGATTGATGCTTGCAACCGAGCGGGCATTGCAATGATCTTTACCGGCACGCGTCACTTCAAGCACTAAAAGAGGCTATTGGGGAGTAACATTCGCTTTTTTAATACGTACGAAAGAGTGGATTACCTCTCACACAGGAGGAAATACAATGAAAATATTAGTGGTCGGTGGCGGCGGTCGAGAACACACGATTGCCTGGAAGCTGTTGCAGAGCTCTAAAGTGACAAAGGTATACTGTGCGCCAGGAAATGGGGGCACAGCCCAAATTGCACAAAACATACCGATTGGCGTCCATGATTTTGCGGCACTGGTTCAATTCGTCAAGGATGAGGGAATCGATCTGACTGTCGTTGGCCCGGAAGATCCTTTGTTGGCGGGGATTGTGGACTTTTTCCAGGAGCGCAATCTGCCGATCTATGGCCCGAACCAAAAAGCGGCCATGATCGAGGGAAGCAAGTCTTTTGCGAAAAGTTTAATGAAACGCTACGAGATTCCGACGTCTGCCTATGAGTCGTTCCTGGATTACGAATCGGCGAGTGCGTACGTGAGAGAGCAGGGCGCTCCTATCGTTGTCAAAGCGGACGGCTTGGCAGCGGGGAAAGGGGTCGTTGTGGCAGAAACGGCGGAGGAAGCGGAAGAGGCACTCCGTCAGATTATGCAGGAAAGCGTCTTTGGAGAAGCGGGGGCGCGTGTGGTCATTGAGGAGTGCATGTTCGGTGAAGAGCTGTCGCTGTTGTCTTTCGTCGATGGAGAGACAGTTAAGCCGATGATTACTTCTCAGGATCATAAGCGAATCTTCAATGATGACCGCGGTCCCAATACAGGCGGGATGGGAACATACGCCCCTGTACCGCAAATGTCTGCTGAGCTGGTGGACGAGATCGTCAAAACAATCGTCCAGCCGATGGCTTCAGGGATGGCCAAGGATGGCATTCCGTTCAAAGGCATTCTCTATACAGGTCTGATGATTACGGAGCAAGGACCGAAAGTCGTGGAATTCAATGCGCGTTTTGGCGATCCAGAGACACAGGTGCTCTTGCCATTGCTCGAAACAGATCTGCTCGATATTTTTGTTGGAACGATCAATGGCGAGCTCGATGCAGTCGATGTGACCTGGCAAAAAGGAAGTGCTGTCTGTGTCGTCATGGCAGCGCCGGGTTATCCGGGTGAATATCCAAAGGGTGCGTTGATTCACGGACTGGATCAGGCAAACGAGGGAGCTACGGTGTTTCACGCAGGTACGAAGGCAACCGAGGAAGGCATCGTTACGAGCGGTGGTCGTGTGCTTGGCGTCGTGGCAACAGGAGCGGATTTGGCGCAAGCACGTGAGACAGCGTACGCGAAGGTGCAAGGGATCTCGTTTGATGGGGCGCAGTATCGCACGGATATTGCGGCACGAGCGATGAAGTATCAGCAGAAGTCGTAATGGCAAAAGAGACTGTTCCTTAGTGGGGATTTCTACTAGGGAACAGTTTTTTTTTGAAAGACAAGTTAGTTCACGTTAGCGTCCAACTTAATTCGAACTTCATACAACGCAGTCTGAGAAAAACGATAAATACCTGTAGGTGATTATGTTGCAAACCAAGATGCTCTTCATAAGGAAATAAAAGGGTGTTTTGGTAATTATATAGTTAGTTTGTGACTAAAAGTGTTACAATGAATAATTATATAATTTCTGGAAAATGGGGAGATACCGTGCGACTAAAGGTTGTTGACGTTGAAGCATTTTTTATAGTTGGTATTGAAGTAGATTGTTACTATGATCAGGACGAGTTCTTGCAAGCACCGGATTCCAGATTGTGTGAAATAAAAAATGTCGTCGACAGTCATTTATACTATGAAGTTTGGAATTCGATTACGGAAAAGAAACTGATAGGTAAACGAGTAAGTATCATCACTCATGTTCCTGACGGGTGTGTCGTGGTGACGATTCCCCCTGGTCCCTTTGCAATGCTCCATAAAAGCCAAACCAATGATGTGCATCATCTGTTTGCAATGACGAATTATGAGGATATCGAAAAGGTTGAATTTAGAACTCTCATGCTAACAGACGAGTCTGCAAATGTTGTGCACATATATCGCCCAGTTGAGTATAGAGAAGATGTATTGAACATTCGAAACATACCCGTTCTTTCTAAAGAAGTGTCAATCCAATTGAGAGAGCAGTACATTCATAATTTTCTCAACGTCAAGGGCGATTGTGTCAGGGATTTTTTTTATAAACGGTATGTAAAATTGGACAAAGGTTATTTGTGGCAATTTATCCGGGGAGAGATAGCCAAGGGGTTAACAGCTCAAGAAGCAAAGGATTATCTTCATGACAAAGAAGAAGTACTATTTTTCTGGGATTCTATTAGTTCGATTGGAAGAAATTTCACCCGAAATAAAGTGTTCAAGCTGGGTACCAAGCGATTATTAGAATCATATAGCCGGTTTACTTTTGATCTGTATATCTTTGACTCTGCATTGTCCTGGACGATTATTTTTCATCATGAGCCGGATGCAGAAGGTTATAAATGTTGTTTGGTTACTAGTCCATAGGTGTTATAACGAAGTAGCTGATCCCCATGAAGAAAGTTGTTCATAGGGATCAGCTTTTTTATGGGGAAAATAGGTTGCTTCAACTAAACACCAACGTTTTCATTAGTCAGCACCGCTTTTTTCGCCTTGGCCGCAGCCAACTGCGAAAGGAAATAAACAATGAGGAACAGCAGCAAGCAAGCCGCCGACCAGCGATACATGACAGAGTAGCTCGAATGTGTCGCAATGACACCGAGAAGCATAGAGCCAACCGCGATACCCATATCGATGGAATTAAAGAACAGCCCATTCGCCATGCCGCGTTGCTCAGGTGTGACGACCTTCACCATCCACGCCTGAATCGATGGCTGAATCATGCCGTAGCCAAGCCCGTAGAAGGCAGCAGAGACGAGAAGCAAGGACTCTGTTGTTGTCAGGGATAGGAGCAAGAGGCTAATCCCGACGAAAATCGCACCGGGAGGCAAGACGGCAATGTGCCCTTTGCGATCATACAGCTTGCCGGAAAAGGGACGAATCAACACCATTGCCAGTGCATTCGTGAGGAAAAACCAGCCGACATTCTCAATGTGGGCTTCTTTTCCGTACAAGGCCAAAAAGCTGAGAATCCCGCCATACGTAATAGACAAACAAAAATTCAGTCCAGCTGGAAGCAGCAGCTTTTTATCATAAAATCGGCGAATGCCTGTGACCGTTTGTGCGTTCCCAGACGACACAGGAAGCTGATTGTAGGCGCGAATAAAATGCATCAACGGAAAAATAATAGCAACTAACAACACGAGAACCATGAGCATCGATCCGAATCCAAACGAATTCAACAGGCCAAGTCCAATCATCGGGCCGAGCGCCATAGCCAAGCTGGTCGATAAGCCGAAATACCCCATGCCTTCACCGATCCGTTTGGTAGGAATTACATTAGTGACAATCGTCGGAAAGGTCGTGCTGCCCATCCCGAAGCCGATGCCGACCAAAATTCGCAACATCAGAAAGAAAACAATGCTTCCCGCCCAGTAATAGCCTGCACTAAAAATCGCGACGAATCCAAGTGCTATGATCGCCAAGATTTTACTGCTTTTTGTTTTCAATGCTTCCCCGGTAAACACCCTTGCGAGCACTGCTGCAAGTGAAAACAAGCTAATGACTAGACTGACGACAAAATCATTGGCTTGATACGTTTCCTTCACATAGGCAGGAAACGTTGGTGTCTGCATTTGTACGGTGAGAAACAACAACAAATTGCATACAGTTAACAGGACAAAATCTCTCGTCCACAGTCTCTCTCTACTCTCTCCCAATGCTGTCACTCCTAGTCTGTCGTTTTTCTATTGATGTTCTCGTTAATCTCCAGCAAGATTTCCCGCAAGAAGGCCAGCTTTTCAGGAGGGATCCCCTCTAACAGGTCTGCAACGGCACGAGCCTCTACAGGAATCGCCTGTTCTATCCATTCCCGTCCTTTCGGGGAAAGGGTAATGATGTAGGCGCGGCGGTCTTGTTCGCTCAATGTCTTTTCGATAAAGCCTTTTTTTGCGAGTGTGTCTAAAATGCGTGTCATGGAAGGCTGATCCTTGGCAGAGCGCTGGGCCAGTTCTTTTTGATTGATACCCTCTTCCTCTCGTAGCCGATAAAGGACGGCAAACTGCTCCGTGGTCAAATCAAACTCCTTTAAAAAAAGGGAAACATAAAGAATCATTCTCCGGTAGGTATTTCCAATGAGGAATCCAACCGGTTCTTTTTGCCAATGATCGATCAGGGGAATGACCCTCTTTCGTTCAAAAATACTTGCAATGACAATTATATGCACAACAAGTAATTATGTAAATGAAAAAAGCCCGTTACATTTTCAGCGAATGTAACGGGCTTTTTGTCTTATCCATTATTGGCGGTATCTTCCTCTCTTTCGCGTTGTGCGAAAGAAGTAATAACCCATCACACCGATGACGCCAATGATCGTGGCAATAACAAAGAAGTTATGGGACATCCATTCATACATCTGGGGGCCGACAAGCATAGGTAGAGCCTCCTCTCCTTACGTGTACGTGGGGTAGCGAGTGTTGCTGTTGTTATTTTCTTGGGAGCGAAATGAAATGATCTCTCTTGCCGCCTTTTCGAGAAGTTGATCCTCGGGGGTAAGCTTCGTGTTTTGCTGATTGTTGATTGGCTGTTTTTCCTGGCTCGCTGATAAGTGTGGGCTTGAAGAATACTGTATGTTTGACTTATTGGTTGTTGATGGAGTGTTGCTCGCATCATCTTGACTGTTGTTCGAGTCTTTGATGGGCGCAATATTCATGGAGCGCGTGAACTGATTGACCGCCATCTGCACGCCTTTTTTCTTGAGCTGATCCATCATGCCCTGCATGCCATTCCCTTTTTTCGTATTGATGCCTAACGCTGCGTACATCGGACAAAAGCGCGTAGCCCCTTCTGCTACTTTCATTGCTGAAAATGCCATGAGTAGCCATGGAGTATTGTATGGGCGACGACTCATTCTTCCGATGCCATACGCCAAGCCCAATAGACCGCCAGTCATTCGAATCATGGCATCAGTTCTACCTACGTTTTTATGCATGAGAGTTGTCCTCCTGTCGCAATTACTTCTTATTCGATAGTCTGCGATGAATGGCGACAAGACACCCGTGGGAATTGTTACTACTATCACGAAGTTTGCAGGGGAATGAATTGAGGGCGGCGAAGCTGTAGAAAGTGATGAACGGTCGTTCATTTTTTAAAAACAGCGGAAGAAGACCAGCAAGGAGAGAAGAAATGATGCGCGTACGAGCCATATCAGATCGAGATTACTTGAACATGATTCGCGTGAGCAGACGTCAGGCACCGGCAAGCCTCTGGATAAAAGGCGCCAGCGTTCTGAATGTGTACACAAAAGAATGGCAAGAGCATCACGTCGTCGTGGCAGGAGAACGTATTGCTTATGTAGGAGAAAAAGAGCCGTTGGTCGATGACCAGACCGTGATCATGGAGGCGGCTGGGCAATATCTCGTGCCGGGATACATCGAGCCCCACGCGCATCCGTTTCAATGGTATAACCCTTACACGTTGGCTGACTTTGCTTTGCAAACGGGAACGACTGGAATGGTGTCGGACTCGCTAATGCTCATGCAGCTGCCCTTCTCACAAACGGCAGCGATCATGGATTCTCTGGCAGCACATCCCGTGAAGCAATTTTTCTGGGGCAGACTCGACCCGCAGACAGGGAAAACACATCCGTCGTTCACCAAGGAAAACCTGGCGCGAATGCTGGAACATCCACGCGTGATCCAGGGCGGGGAATTGACGAATTGGGGCGGTGTTTTACAAGAGGATGAGACGTTGCTTTTTGGTTTGAAGCATACGCGGGACTTGGGTAAAAGGATGGAAGGGCATCATCCGGGAGCGTCTTACGAGACCTTGAACATTGCCGCGGCTGCTGGCGTAACAGCTTGTCATGAGGCCATCCATGCAGCCGATTTGCTGTCGCGTATCCGTTTGGGCATGTATGCGACACTGCGCCATTCCTCTATTCGCCCTGATTTGCCGGAGCTGGTGAAGGGATGGCTTGAGCTAGGGGTGCCGTGGTCTTCACGGATGATGCTGACATCGGATGGAAGCACGCCGCCGATGCATCGTGACGGGTTCATGAATAGTACGATCCGTGTTGCCATGAAAGCGGGGATGCCGCCTGAGGAAGCGTATGTCATGGCGACGCTGAACCCGGCTGTCTATTATGGATTGGACGCGGAGATCGGAGGAATTGCGCCGGGCCGAATCGCGGATATGCTACTGTTGACGGCAAAGGATCGACCGACTCCATCCATCGTGATTGCGAACGGACAACAGGTTGCAGAAAAGGGAGCCCTGCTCGTTCCAACCGTTCAGCCACAATGGAAGGAAGCTTCGTTGCGTTTGACAGATCCATTGAAAAAGCAGGCACATCCTGATTGGTTCCGCCTGCGCCCAGATGAAGCTGGTAAGGCCCCTGTGCTACAGATGCTGAATGCCGTTATCACGCGGTTGTCGCTAGAGGACATGCCCGTTGATCAGGATGGATACGTATCCTTGCAGCATGATCCGAATTTGGCATTGATTGCCGTTATTGATGCGACTGGAGGCAACCGAACAATGGCAGTGCTTCACGGCTTCGGTGAGCATCTCGAAGGGCTGGCCAGCACCTATTCAGCTTCTGGTGATTGGATCGTAATCGGACGTGATCCCCAAGCAATGGCGCAAGCGCTGGAGCGTATTCGGGAAATAAAAGGCGGGGTCGTCCTGATCGATGAAGGAAAAATCATCTGCGAATGCCCATTGCCTCTTGCTGGAAAATTCGCGTCAGCTCCGATGGAGGAAGTAATCAGCATGGGTGAAAATTTGGTAAATCATCTCCGTTCCAAAGGACATGTCTATCTCGATCCGATTTATTCGATTCTGTTTTTTACGGCTACCCACTTGCCGTATGCACGTCTAACGGCAACAGGCATCGTCGACGTTAAGAGTGGGCAAATCATCGTTCCAGCACTTCCTCTACCTTGAGGGACCATTTGCGGGAAATTGTTTGTACATCAATGATATATGTATATAAAATATATTTTACTTCTTGTAAATTATCAGATTTATTTTAAAATAAAAACAACCAAGCCTCATCTATCTTTATCCCCGAAGAGTCTTCGCTTTTGAAAGTCGCAACCTGACTAGCAAGGTAGATGGACTGGGTAACAAGAACAAAGAATGATAGAAGGGGGATTCATTCTGAATGAAAAAGCGTTCTTATGTCGGGGTTCTATCTGCGGTATTGGCTGTGAGTATGGCATTAACAGGTTGCGCAGGAAACAGTAATTCAAGCGGCGGAAGTAACGCAAGCGGGGGGCAAAGTCAGCCAGCTCCAGGCAACAGTGGTGGCACAACGACTGAGGGCGGCCTCATCAAAATCGCTACACAATCCCCTCTGTCCGGGAGCAATTCTGCTGTCGGAGATGCGATTAAGACTGGCGCAGGTTACGCTCTCGAAAAGCGCAAGGAAGAGTTTAAAGCACTTGGTTTTGATCTCCAGCTTTTCCCTCAGGATGATCAAGGCGACCCGAAAATGGGGGTATCCAATGCAGAGATGCTTATCTCTGATCCCGATGTGTACGGTGTAGTTGGGCACTATAACACAGGTGTTGCGATTCCATCGTCTGTGAAGTACGAGGAAGGCAAGCTGGTCATGGTATCCCCGGCAAATACAGGGGTGAAGCTCACGGAGGAAGGCAAGAAAACCGTCCATCGAATCTGTGCTCGCGATGACGCACAAGGACCAAAGGCTGCTCTTTATGCAAAAAATACACTTGGTGTAAAAACGGCCTATATTATCCATGATAAGACAGCATACGGCCAAGGTCTGAGCGATCAAGTGAAGATGCAATTCGAAAAGGACGGAGTCCAAATCCTTGGCTTTGAGGGCATTACCCAGGGCGAAAAGGACTATAGCGCGGTACTTAACCAGGTAACGGTGAAAAACCCGGACATCATCTTTTTCGGAGGTCTTTATCCAGAAGGCGGAATTTTGATCAAGCAAGCTCGTGAAAAAGGATTTAAGGGTTATTTTATGGGTGGCGACGGCTTAGATTCTTCTGATATGATAAAAATAGCCGGTAGTGCTGTCGAAGGTGTAGTCTTTACGTCAGTAGCAGGGGACGTAACGCAAACCGAAGAGGGCAAAAAATGGGCTGAAGAGTACAAAAAAGTCACAAACAAGCCTCTGGAAACCTATTCTGTCTACGGTTTCGACTCTATGAACGTCATCCTCAATGGTGTTTTGGAAGCTGCCAAAGCGAACGGAGGCAAAAAACCAACCCGCGAGCAAGTCCTCGATGCAGTCCACAAGACCAAAGATTTTCAGGGTCAATTCACCAAGGTTACCTTTGATGAAAAAGGTGACAACACAAATGCAGATGTATTCATTTACAAGTTTGGCAAGGATAAATCTATTTTTGTAGGCAAGGCCGAGTAATCACACCACACAACGCGCACACACTCCCATGCCTCATATCAGGATAGGGGGCTGCACGCCGGTGTTGGCCCCTTTTCCACGAGAAAACAAGTCTAGTCAACGAAAAGAATGCAGAAAATTTGTACAAGTTTACGAGAGAAATGAGGGATGGGAAAGCATGATCAATATTTTGCCTCAGGTGTTGGTTGACGGATTGACACTTGGATTTATGTACGCAGTCGTGGCTTTAGGATACACAATGGTTTACGGGATTTTGGAAATTATCAACTTTGCCCATGGAGACATTTTCATGGTCGGAGCCTTTATCGGTACTGAGGTATTATTGATCTCTGATGCGCTAGGGGCACTTGAAGGTATGAATCCATTTGTCGCACTTTTCATAACACTCATAATTGCCATGGTATTAACGGGTGCTTTGGGGGTAGGGATTGAGAGGATTGCCTATCGACCATTGCGTGGAGCACCTCGCCTTGTGCCGTTGATTTCGGCGATTGGCGTATCGTTTTTGTTGCAGGACCTCGTACGCTTTACAGAAGCACTGGCTCGTAATGAGTTTTATCTGAACAGTCCCGCTCTTTTTACAGGTTCGATTCCATTAGGAAGTATGGCTACGATTCCAACAAAGGGTTTGATCGTAATTGTAATTGCGATCGTCATGATGATTGCGTTGACGTTGTTTGTGAATAAAACAAAGTGGGGAATCGCCATGCGCGCCGTCGCGCAAGACCAGAGTACGGCTTCGCTGATGACCATAAATGTAAACAAAGTAATCATGCTTACGTTTTTGATTGGCTCCAGCCTGGGTGGTGCGACAGGTGTTCTGTTTGCGCAAAACTACGGGACAATCGATCCGTATATCGGTTTTATCCTCGGTCTAAAAGCATTTACAGCTGCCGTACTCGGCGGGATTGGGAACCTGCGGGGTGCGATGATCGGTGGCATACTCCTCGGTCTTCTCGAATCCTTGTCCGGTGCCTTTATGGGGCCGTTGACCAACGGAGCCTTTGGTGCAGAGTACAAAGACGTGTTTGCGTTCAGTATTTTAATTCTCGTGCTTCTCTTCAAGCCGGAAGGACTGTTTGGCGAAGCTGTAAAAGAGAAAGTGTAGGTGAAATAAATGGCAAATCTCGCTTGGAAATCGTTCAAAGGAATTCCGCTCGTATTCACATTGATCTGGATTGTAGCTTTTTCTGCCGCATTGTACCTGATGGATAAATCAGTTATCGCGTTTCTTGGCATTCTTTCTTCTATCGTTGTTGTTTATTACACGAATACCACTAAGTCGGTCAAAATGGCGATTGGCGCTATCGTTCTCCTCCTGATTATTCCACTGGTAGCCGGTGAAAACCGTTACTACATGGAGGTCGCCTCACAGGTAGGCATTTACGTAGCGATGGCTTTGGGCTTGAATATCGTAGTAGGCTTTGCTGGTCTGCTTGACTTGGGTTACGTCGCGTTTTTTGCTGCCGGGGCTTATGCGTACGCGATTTTCTCGACCTCGCAAGCGAATGAGTTTATTGCAGGGAATCTGTTCCCGCTCTCCGGTGAGTGGTTTTGGCCATTTCTCATAGTCGGCTTGATTGTGGCTGCTGTTTTCGGAATATTGCTAGGATTGCCGGTTCTCAGAGTAAAAGGCGATTACCTCGCGATCGTGACCTTGGGCTTCGGTGAAATCATTCGCATTGTCTTCAATAACCTGGACAAGCCCATCAACATCACCAACGGTCCGCAGGGAATCACGCCGATTCCGTCTCCTGAGCTGTTTGGGATTCAAATGGGGACGCCGTTTTACTTTTACTTCATCGTGTTGTTTGTGATTGCCTTTATCGTTTTGGCGAATATACGCTTTGAGCATTCTCGTTTGGGACGTGCATGGATTGCGGTACGTGAGGATGAGCTGGCTGCCCAGTCGATGGGGATTTCCTTGTTGAATACCAAGCTGGCTGCATTCGCATTGGGTGCCTCCTTCGCTGGTGTCGTCGGTGTTATCTTTGCGGCCAAGCAGACGTTTATCGATCCGACCTCCTTTACGCTGATGGAATCGATCGGAATATTGGTCATGGTTATTCTGGGCGGCAGTGGCAGCATTCCAGGCGTTGTACTTGGAGCCGCATTTGTGACAATCTTGCAGGTACAGCTGTTGAAGGAATTTTCCAACTTCCTGCACGGTCTGCAAAATGCGGGGATCATCAGTTTGCCGAACCAGCTGGACCCATCCAAGTTCCAGCGACTCATTTTCGGAATTATGCTCATTCTCGTTGCCTTGTATCGCCCTAACGGATTGATTCCGGCCAAACGGAAGAAAAACGATCTCGATGCGATCAAAAAGAGCGAGTTTGGCAAAGAAAAGCTGGGGATTCTCGGCAGACTGTCCCAATTGACTTCTGGAAAACAGTCATAGCGGACGAGGAGGGAAATGAGCATGGCATTGTTAGAGGCAAAAAATTTAACGAAGCGCTTTGGTGGATTGGTAGCCAATCAAGACGTCTCGATTGGGATCGAAAAAGGAAGCATTACGGCCGTCATTGGTCCGAATGGAGCCGGAAAAACGACTTTTTTCAATATGATTACCGGATTTTACGAGCCAGACGAGGGAGAAATCCTGCTGAATGGCAAAAGCATCAAGAAGCTTCGTCCCGATCAGATCGCGAGTCGCGGTATCACACGTACCTTTCAAAACATTCGTCTGTTCAAAGAAATGACGGCATTGGAAAATGTCATGGTGGGTGTGCATAGCCGCTTATCGGCAGGAATTCTTGGAATCCTGTTCAACTCCAAACGGGTACGCCAGGAGGAGGAGCGGACGCGCGTCGAGGCTTATCAGCTCATGGAGTATGTCGGGATCGCGCATATTGCCAATGAAGCAGCGGGGAGTCTGCCATACGGGTTGCAACGACGATTGGAAATCGCGCGGGCGATGGCAACCAATCCGCAAATCATTTTGCTCGATGAACCGGCGGCAGGGATGAACCCTCGCGAGACGGTGGAGATGACGGATTTTATTCGTCGGCTAAAAAAAGAGCTCGATTTGACGATTATCTTGATCGAGCATGATATGAAGCTGGTCATGGGACTTAGCGAGTACATTCACGTTCTGGATTACGGGAGAAAAATTGCAGAAGGAACACCCGAACAAATCCGCAACAACCCTAACGTCATTGAGGCCTATCTCGGAAAAAGTGCGTCGGACGTGTCGTAGAAGGAGGAAAATCGATGGCATTGCTAGAGCTGACTAACGTTCATACGTATTACGGCGGCATCCACGCATTAAAAGGATTGAGCATAACGGTAAACGAAGGCGAAGTGGTGACGCTAATCGGTTCCAACGGGGCAGGTAAATCGACCACGTTGAAAACGATATGTGCGCAGACCCGTGCCAAAGAAGGAAAAGTCATCTTTAATGGCAAAGACATTACACAGATGCGTACCCATGATATTGCTTTAGCAGGAATTGCCCACGTTCCGGAAGGTCGCCGCATTTTTCCCAAGCTGACCGTACGCGAGAATTTGGAGATGGGGGCCTTCAGTGTATCCGATAAAAAGGTGATCGAAGAAGGAGTCGAGCGTGCCTTCGCTTACTTTCCGCGACTGAAGGAACGGGTAAATCAAAAAGGTGGCACGATGTCCGGTGGCGAGCAGCAAATGCTGGCAATTGCTCGTGGACTGATGATGAAGCCAAAAATTCTCATGCTCGATGAACCGTCGATGGGATTGGCGCCGATTCTGGTGGAGCAGATTTTTGACATCGTTACGGAGCTGAACAAAGAAGGCATGACGATTCTCTTGGTCGAGCAAAATGCGAATCAGGCGCTGTCTGTCGCGCATCGCGGTTATGTGATTCAGACAGGCGAAATTATTTTGCAAGACGATGCCCAGACATTATTGATGAATCCGCAGGTAAGAGAGGCGTATTTGGCGTAATAGTGGTGTAATAGAAACGTGAGTACCGATGGGGATTTTTGCTCCCGTCGGTTTTTCATTTATTCAGCGAGGAGGATGTGGCTTGCTAGATATTAGTCCCCGCTTTGTAGAAGGGAGCGAACCTCTTTATCTGCAGCTTTATCGCTATTTTTGTACAGAAATTCAAGGGAGGCGCTTGATCTCCGGGACGCGTCTGCCTTCTGTTCGGGCCTTGAGCGGATTTTTGCAAGTGAGTAAAACGACTGTCGAGAGCGCCTATCACCAGCTCATGGCAGAAGGATACATCGAGAGTCGGGAGCGCAGCGGATTTTATGTGGTCGATGTGGACTGGGATGGGCTTGTACCTGCACCTTCAGAGAAAGGGCAGCCACCAGCTAAAACGGCTTATGTCCAAATGCCTCCACCTACACCCTCAGCAGTCCCGATCCAATATAATTTTCACCAAGCGCGCGTAGATGCTGAGCATTTTCCTTTTGACCGTTGGCGCAAGTACACTAACCAATGCATGCAGGAAGAAAACAAGCATGTGCTCTACTACGGCGACGGACAAGGCGAGCCGCAGCTGCGGGAGGAGCTCGCACGCTATCTCGGACGAGCTCGGGGTGTACGAGCTACGCCGGAACAAATTGTGATCGGTGCAGGGACGCAGGTGATAATCAGCTTGTTGGGGTTCTTATTCGGGACACGAGGACAGGCTGTTGCAATGGAAGAGCCGGGCTATCACGGTGTTCGTGCCGTGTTTTCCCATTTGGGCTATGATGTGTGCCCGATCAGGCTGGAGGAGGATGGGATTGATGTGGAAGCGCTCAGTGAGAGTGGAGCGCGGCTAGTTTATATCACCCCGTCTCATCAGGACCCTTCTGGAATTGTCATGCCGTATGCCAAACGGCTAAAGCTACTACACTGGGCGAATCAGACAGGGAGCTACATCATGGAGGATGACTACGATGGTGAGTTTCGCTACCATGGCAAGCCGATTCCTTCCCTTCAAGGGCTGGATACGCAGGGACGCGTTATTTATTTGGGGACGTTTTCCAAGGCGTTGTTGCCGTCAATTCGGATGAGCTATATGGTTTTGCCGAGAGCGTTATTGGCGGTGTTTCAGGAGAAATTGGCAGATTTTGACCAGTCGGCATCGCGTATTCACCAGGAGACGCTGGCCTTGTTCATGAAAAATGGCGATTGGGAGCGACATATTCGCAAGATGCGGACGCTTTACCGCAAAAAGCATGGGGCGCTGCTTCAGTGCTTGCAGGAACACTTTGGGGCGTACATCCGGGTCAAAGGTCAGGATGCCGGGCTGTCCGTAACGGTAGAAGTGAAAAGTGAGTGCACTCCGCAACAGTTGACGCAAATTGCGGCTGCATCAGGCGTTCGTGTCTATCCCACCGCACATAAATGGATTCATCCGCAGGAAAATGGTCTGCCTGCGTTTCAGTTCGGGTTCGGGGGGCAGACCATCGAGGAGATTGAGGCTGGAATTCGTCTGTTGAAACGTGCGTGGGAGCCTTATTTACACAAAGATATGGGCAAGTAATTTTAAAATCACAACGGCACTCAGCATGATTGGAGTGCCGTTTTATATGGTGCCTTTAACGTTTGGCTGGCGGGATACTCTGTGGAAAATGGAAGACGTTTTTTGGATCGTAACGAGCCTTCACCCGCGTTAGTCGATCGAAATTTTCTCCGAAGTATGCCTTCTGCCAGTTCTTAATAAAAAGGTCGGGGGTATTGACGTAAACACCTCGCGTAAAGGGAAGCATCGCACGGCGCCAGTTCTCTACCCAGTGAATTCCTCGCTTCGATCCTGCTTGTGTGCTCCAGGTGGCAGTGGAAGTCATATTATACAAAGCACGGCGATAGAAGTAAGCTGTTGCTCGATTCGGCACCTTAGCCACTGCACCAGCTAAGCCGTGAAGGAAGATGGAGACCGCAGAGGTAGGAGGTGAATCGATAAAACGCCGTATTGTTGCGATGGCAGACTCCGGTAGCGGACGATAGACGTAGGGACCCACGCTTTTAAAGGGAAAAGGAGCTGTAGGTGTAGTTTTCGCTACCAGTCCAACAGCTTCTATCCAGGGTATCTCCTTAATAACCACTTTTTGTGGCGACCCGGCACGAAGTAATGGCTGCAGTAATTGACGCAGCTTTTTAGCAGATCCGAGGAAGACACCTTGCATCAATACAGGGAAGCTGGATGAAGACTGCTTTCCGTTCGCTATCCCAAGGGTAACGGTGAGACGCTCGTTGGCGCCTGGAACCGTATAGTCCTGCCAGACCCGTAGCACTCGTTCCAGATCGCGGAGCTCCCAGCCGATTTCGGCAAAGCCGACAGTTTCAATTGGGTGGGTACGGAAGCGAAAGGTAGTGCAAACTCCAAAGTTGCCACCTCCGCCTCCACGTAACGCCCAGAAAAGATCAGAATGTTGGTTGGAATTGGCATGAAGCACGCGTCCATCGGCGTTGACCATTTCTACATCGATTAAATGGTCAAGTGTGAGACCGTAGGGACGAGATAAAATACTGTGACCACCACCAAGAGTGACTCCGGCAATTCCGGTGGTTGGGCAGAGTCCAACCGGCACCACCAATCGTTCTTTCCAAAGTGCCGTGTTTAAGGCGCCGCCTCTTATGCCGGTCTGTACCGTGGCGATGCCACTCCTTCGGTTCACATCCACCTGATTCATGTCACTCACGTCGATGACAATACCACCATTAACTACTGACAATCCCTCGTAGCTGTGGCGGCCGGAACGCATACGAATCGGTACATGATGGTGTCGTGCCCAGCGAATTGCATTGACGACGTCTCTCGTCTGCTTGGCAAAGACAATCACCCGAGGGAATTTATTGAAGAAGGTGTTAAACTCCTGACGGGCTTCATTGTATTGCGGGTTTCCCGGTACAACGATACGTCCGGTTAGTTCTGGTTCCCTACCATGTCTCAATATTTGTAGAGTGTGTCCCTTACTGGTTTGCGAAACTGCAAACCTCTTTTTTGCATTCCTCGTTTTTATTGCTCGCATATAAAGCTTTGGCTTGGATGGTCTTGCTGTATGGAATAGCCGCTTTGCTCCGCTCAATCTTCCCACCTCCCACTGATCACATATTCTTATAAACAACCAAGAGGATCACTGTATTACAAAGGATGTTAGACCAATGAAAAGCGTGTGGGTGAATGACGGGTTCCATTCGTCTAATTCTGTTTTTAAATGGAATGAATGTGGTTGTTTTGCCTATTCACATGTTGATACGGGCGAACATACCATTTATTAGTCTTATGCCATCGGTGAAGCTTTTTACGTGTGTTGCATGGCCAGCATGATTCATTCGGAGGTGGGAGGAATGGGAGGAGAAAAGCGATCAAGCCGAAAAGCAAGCACGCATAGTAGTGTTCGGAAAAAAGACCCCCCAAAAATGACAGGGCGAATCGTTTTGCCAGGGAATGCGCCGTACCATGGCAGGCGAGGATGTTTCAACAGCTTTCCTAAGGTGATCGTCTATGCTCAGAAGAAACAGGACATCGTCAATGCTGTCCGTTGGGCACGCCACCATCATGTCCCTGTAAGGTATAGGCGTTCCGGCCATCCATATGACAAAGGGATGCATAATTACAAGGGAGCTATGGTGATTGATGTAAGTGAAATGCATCGGGGAGAGAGGGTAAACAAGGGGAGTCAAAGGATACTTACTCAACCGATTGGTCCAAGTCCTGACCGCCTGATCGGTCAAAAAAGAAGGATACTGGAGGGAGGACTTACAGACGTTCCCGGCATTCTCGTAGGACATGCAGAGGACGAAAGCGGACGGACCGGTTGCTCAGTAATTTTGTGCCCCAGTGGGGCTGTCCCCGGCGTTGATGTAAGAGGAGGTTTTCCAGGAACGATACAAACGGATGCCATCCGACCAGGCACAGCAACGGATGTGGTACAGGGTGTCCTTCTTACGGGTGGCAGTAACTTCGGTCTGGCAGCAGCATCTGGAGTCATGAACTGGCTGGCCCAAAATGGAATTGGTGCGCCAACGGAGGCAGGACCTCTTCCAACTGTTCCGGGAGCAGTCATCTTTGATCTTATCTACGCGAAGGGTGCCCGCAGGCCTGATGCTGAGATGGGCTATATTGCCAGTGAAGAAGCGAATGCCGGGCCAGTAGAGGAAGGAAGCGTAGGAGCAGGCGCAGGTGCGACCGTCGGCAAGATCTATGGCACCCCGATGAAGGGCGGGGTAGGAACTGCCTCTTGGAAAATCCCCGGTGGCCCTGTCGTAGCGGCATTAGCAGTGGTAAACGCCGTTGGAGATATTTGGGATCAAGATCACATCAATGCTGGGGCGCTGCGGCCAAATGGTGCGTTCGTGAACCAGACCCGGGCGATTCTTGAAGGGATACCCCCAGGAACCAGTGGAAGCAGGAACACGACCATTGCCGTGGTAGCGACCACGGGGCGACTGACCAAGGCAGAGGCGGGCCGTGTGGCGACACTCGCCCATGATGGAATGGCAAGAGCCATCTCGCCCGTCCACATCCAATCCGACGGCGACACTGTCTTTTGCCTTGCCACTGGTACAGACACGAGCGGTCTGACAGGGGATAGCGCCGTAACGGCAATTGGTACTACAGCAGTCGTAGTATTAGAGGAGGCTATTATTAGAGGGGTTAAGGCAGCCAATAGTATACGTCCTCGGCATGGTGGAAAGTGAATGATTTTTTAAAGGCGAGAATTGGATGATGGGCAAAACCACCTTTGAGGTGGTTTTTTAGAAGATGTCTCTATACGAATCGTTGCAATATCTGCTGGTTGCACATTTGTTTGTGGGAAAATAAAAACCCAATCCAAAGGATCGGGTGAAGGGAAAGCAGCATCCCAAAAAGGGAGTGCTGCTAATAATTAAGGGACGTACTGCTCTGTAACTTTTGTGATGACTCCATTCTTTACTTCAACGTGGAATGGTATCTGATAAGGAATGCCCTTAGAAAGCACGAACTTTTTAAAAGTATCGGTGTTTACTGCTTCATTCCAATGGAAATTCCCATCTTTTTGTGTAGAGTTGGTTTGAAGAGTAAAGGAAGCCTTTGGAGAAACTTCAAACGTTCTAATTTTAGGACTGCTATTACGAATGTAATATGGCATTGGATAGTCTTCTTTTTCCGATGGATGATCTTGACGATAAGCTTTTACTGCTGCCTCACCGAAAAACCATTGAACATAGTCAAGTGAGACGAGTAGCTTGCCATTTTTCACTTGTAACGATTTCACATAGGCCATTGATTTTTCAAGAGTATTTCCTTGTTTATCCTTGCTACTTGTTGGAACAACTACTTGGGGAGGAACGGGCGCAACCGTTCCTTGCTGTGAAGCTGCATGAGCGTCAGTAACAAACAAAGAACAGAATAACAAAGAAGAAAGCAGCAAATATGTTTTTCTCATAGGGTGTCATTTCCTTTCTGTACACGAAATACTATTCACAAGTAGTAGACGAAAAAATAACAAAACCGTTTCGCCTCAAGAAGAAAAATTTAACATAACTATATCGAGTGAAAAGTAAGTGAACGGATTGAGCCGTTATCATTGGCAAAACAAGTGAGTCAGTATAAAGAGAAACCTCCTGTCACCAGAGCAGACTGATGAACAGGAGGTTTTTTCATTGAAGGTCAAGCTAGTTTCAAGACATTCGATACCCTAGCTGAGCTGACATCGCACGTACCGTCGCTAGCGTTTCTTGTAAAATCTCTTCTTTTTTCGGCATCACGCGGTCAGAGGGACCGATGACACTGACAGATGCAGTTACGTTTCCCGTTGAATCAAAAATCGGGGCAGCGATTCCGGTCACACCTGTATTGCGTCGATTCGAGCTGATTTCATAGCCACGCTCGCGGATCGTCACCAAGTCCTCTTTGATTTGTTCGATCGACGTGTACGAATGCGGCGTGTAGCTTTTCAGCGGATGTTCCTGCAAAATCTCATCCTGAAACTCCTCTGACTGATGGGCAAGTAAAACCCTTGCAGCGGAGGTAGAGTAAAGAGGAAAACGCCGGAAGGACTCTACGGTAAAGCGAACGGGATGGAGCGAATCCTCTTTTGCTACATAGATCGCGTCCTTGGAATCTTGTACACATAAGACCGCCAATTCGTTTGTCCGTGAGACAAGCTGATCTAAGAACGGTTTGGAAAAATCAACGATATCGTGATTCGTGAGCACCTTCGTGCCCAGCTCCAAAAGCGTGTAGCCAAGCGTATACTGCTTGGTTTTTTCATTTTGGCGGATAAAGCCCTCGGACTCTAACGTGGACAGGAGCTTGTGAACGGCTCCCTTGGACAGTTGGAGCTTTTTGCTGAGCTCCGTTACCCCGAGTTCTTTTGGTGAATCGAGAAATATTTTTAACAGCCGACAGCCATTTCGAACAGAAGACAATACTTGATCCATACAAACGTCTCCTTTGCTTACATTAGCCTTATTTTACGTGTAAGAAACAATGCTGACAATCTCGCAATTCGGGCAATGATGACGCTAGTACGACTACCTTGAATAGTCAGTATCTTTATGCTAGTATAACATTATCGTTCTCGAATAGGAAACGTTGTTCTCTATTCGTGAACAATATAGACAATCGGGGGTCGAACTTACATGAAGAAAAAGGCATTATCCGTCTTGTCCATTTTTGCTCTGACTGGTTCCTTGCTGGCTGGATGTGGCTCTTCCACACCGCAAACATCTGCTCCTGCACCGGCTGCTGGCAACAATAACGGCACCGAAGCACAAGTTCAGCTAGAAGACACCCTGGTAGTAGCAGGAAACGGCGCAACCGTTGAAAAGATGATGAAGGATGAAGTCTTCAAGAAGTTTAACGCGAAGTATCCGAATGTAAAGCTGACCTATGTTTCTGGCGTTTCCACGGAGATCGTAGCGAAGGTGAAGGCACAGAAGAATGCTCCGCAAATCGACCTGACAATCATTGAAGGCGGCGAACAAGAGAAGGGACGTCAAGAAGGCTTGTGGGAAACTGCATCCGCAACAGATATCCCGAACATGAAAAACGTGCCGGAAGATTTGCGTGTGACGGAGGATAGCGGTGTAGTTGTAAACTTCACGCCGATGGGGATTTCCTACAATGCGGACCTGGTAAAAGAAAAGGGCTTGCCTGTACCGAAGTCTTGGAATGACCTGGCGAAGCCTGAAGTGAAAGGCTACATCACGATGACAGACGTAGCGAGCAACTTCGGACGCTCAGCGATGATCATGCTGGCTTACGCAAATGGCGGGTCTGAGAAAAATATGGAACAAGGCTTCAAACAAATGGAAACGATTGCAGGATACATGCCGACCTTTGCGAAGAGTGCGGCACAGCTTCAGCAAAATCTGCAAAACAAGAGCGCAGCGTACACCACTTGGACAATGGCGCGTAGCTTGACACAAAAAGAAGCAGGTGTACCATTGGAGTTCGTTTTCCCTGAAGAGGGCGGAAACATCGTACCGAACGTAGCTACGCTGGTAAAAGGTTCGAAGAGTCCAAAAGCGGCAAAAGCATTCGTCGATTTCCTTTTGACAGATGAGATTCAAACGATGTACGCAACGAAGCTGTACTACAATCCGGCAACATCTGTGAAGCTGCCAGACGATGTAGCGAAAACATTGGAATTCGATCGTAAAAAGGTTGTCAACTTCGACTATAGCGTAGTGAGCAAGGAAACATCTGCTTGGCTGGATCGCTTTAACAAAGAAATCGCACCTAAAACAGGAAAGTAGGTATTTACGTGACCAAGGTGATTGACGTTGAACTGCGCGGCATCATGAAAAAATTTCAAAGCAATGTCGTGGTTCAAAACTTCAACCTGCAGGTGGAGCAAGGCGAATTCATCTCGTTTCTCGGCCCATCTGGTTGCGGTAAGACCACGACACTGAATATGATTGCCGGTTTTTTGGAGCCGGATGGCGGAGACCTCTTGATCAAGGGGCAGCGAATGAATGGCGTGCCTCCGCACAAACGGGAGCTGGGAATGGTATTTCAAACGTACTCGCTGTTCCCGCATATGACTGTGGCGGAAAACATCGCCTACGGCTTGAAATTGCGCAAAGTGAACAAGCAAGAAATGCAAGAGCGCGTGAATCGTGTACTTGGGTTGGTCAAGCTGCCAAACGTAGCAGACCGCTATCCGAAACAACTCTCTGGCGGACAACGTCAGCGGATTGCGATTGCACGGGCGCTTGTTATCGAGCCGTCACTCCTGCTTCTGGATGAGCCACTCAGTAACTTGGATGCCAAACTTCGTGAAGAGCTGCGCGATGAGTTAAAGCGCTTACATCAAGAGATCGGGGTTACGACCGTTTTCGTTACCCATGACCAAGAAGAAGCACTAGCACTCTCTGATCGCATCGTGGTCATGAATCACGGATTCGTGGAGCAAATCGGTACGCCACTGGAGATATACAATCAGCCCGCTTCTGAATTCGTACATACCTTCATCGGTAAGACGAACCGTTTGGAAGGCGAAGTCATTGGAATGGACGGGGATGTACTCACGCTGCGGACGACTGGTGGAATGCTCGTGAAGGCGGCAAAGCAAGAGAGAACCGTGTCACTCCATGAAAAAGTGATTATTTTTATCCGACCAGAGAAAATCAAGCTGACCGATACAGGAGTCAGTGAGGAAGCGAATCGGGCAAAAGGACATTTGCAGCTTGCCTCCTTCCTGGGCTCGTACACAGAATGTGAGGTCAAGGTCGGGGAGCATACGCTTTCGGTAAAAGTCCAAATGACCGATAGTTCGGTAGACCGCCAAGAAGGTCAAACAGTTTACTGTCAATGGAACGCGGACGACGTACTGGTCATGCCCGCAGGAAGGGGATGACGGATGAGCAAGCGTCTCTCGGTTACATTGTTGACAGCACCTGCGATGATTTTGTTGCTTGGGGTATTCATCCTTCCGATGCTGATGATGCTTCTGCTCAGTTTTCAGGATGAGAATCAGGCGTTTTCTTTACACAATTATTCATTATTTATACAAGATCCGTACTACTTGGAGATTCTTTGGCGGACGATTCGCGTGAGTCTCTGGACGGTACTGGTGAGCCTCTTGCTCGGATTTCCTGTAGCGATGTACATGGCGCAGGCTACAGGGAAAATGCGTGGAATCGTTACCATGCTGATTCTGGCGCCTCACCTCATCAGTGTTGTTATTCGCAACTTTGGTTGGGTAGTGGTTTTGGGGGAAAAAGGGTGGATCAATGAAACGTTGATCAGTCTGGGTCTGATCGATCAACCGTTGCGGCTTTTGTACAACGAGCTGGGTATTGTGATTGGTCTGACGGATTCCTTTATTGCCTACATGGTTCTGGCGATTGCAACCAGCCTGTACGCAATCGATCCGTCCCTGAATAAGGCGGCATCGATTTTGGGGGCTTCCCGCGTACGTACGTTTTTTAGTGTGACATTACCCTTGTGCTTGCCGGGGATTATTGCTGGTACGACACTGGTTTTCAGCTTGTCGATGAGTGCCTTTGTAACACCTGCCTTGATGGGCGGCACTTCCGTGAAGGTCTTGCCTGTCATTGCCTATGAGCAAATCATGGCGACACTGAACTGGCCTTTTGGTGCGGCACTTGCCTTCCTGCTCTTGGGCAGCACGATTCTATTGGTGACTTTGTATACGAAGCTGATTGAAACCAAGCGGTATAAAGAGGTGTTTGCGTCATGAAAAAAATAAACGTACTCGGACTCATCACGTTCTTTGTGCTTGTTTTGGTCAATCTGCCGTTTCTGGTCATCATCCCGAGCTCCTTTACGGCAGCCGGATACCTCGCTTTTCCGCCCGAAGGATTTTCGTGGCAGTGGTATGAGATGATTTTGGATCGGCCGGAGTTCATCGATTCGCTGTGGTTCAGTCTGAAGCTAGCTACGGTAACGGCAATTTTGGCGACTTTCTTAGGGACATTGGCTGCATTCGCACTGTCCAAATACAAGTTTCGTGGGAGCGGCATCATCAACGCACTGATGCTTTCACCGCTTACCGTTCCTTCGCTCATTATCGGGATTTCCGCGCTGCTGTTTTTCACGCGAATTGGTATCGCGGGGACGTTTACGGGGCTTTTGCTGGCGCACATGCTGATCTCGATTCCGTATGTCGTAAGGCTGGTGCTCACAGGGCTTAGCACGTTCGATTATACGCTGGAAAAAGCGGGATACATGCTGGGCGCCCATCCGTTTCGGGTGTTCTGGGATATTACGTTGCCACTTTTGCGTCCAGCCATCGTGTCGGGGATGATCTTTTCGTTCTTGACGTCGTTTGACAATGTGACGGTTTCCTTATTCTTGGTGGCACCGGATACGACGACGCTGCCACTCGCGATTTTCACCTATATGCAGGAAACGCTTGACCCGTTGGTGGCTTCAATTTCCTCGGTGGTCATCCTGCTGAGTCTGGTGTTCATCGTCTTGTTGGAAAAAGTGTACGGACTAGAGCGCCTGTTCGGACTCAATTCACAATCTCACTAAGGAAGAGGCACTATGTCAATCCACACTTATGTACAAGAGAATATGTCCCACTATCTACAGCTACTCGAAGAGGCAGTCAACATGGACTCGCCCTCTCGTGACAAACAGCTGGGTGACCGCATGGCTGGCTGGTTCGCCCTGCAGTTTCAACGGCTGACAGGGGGAGTAGCTGAGCTGATCTCGAATAAGACGTATGGGGATCAGGTGCGTTGTACGCTGGGCAACGGGGAAAAGCAAATCCTCATCATCGGCCATTACGATACCGTATGGCTAGAAGGAGAGGCGGCTCGCCGACCGTTTGCGATTCGGGATGAGAAAGCGTACGGGCCGGGCGTATACGATATGAAAGCGGGCGTTTTGCAAGCAATGTTTGCAATGCGGGCATTGGTAAAACTAGATCGCCTGCCAGTAGATAAAAAGATTGTACTCTTGCTAAGCAGTGACGAGGAGATCGGCAGCCCGACTTCTCGCCGACTGGTAGAAGAAGAAGCCGCGCGGTCGGTGGCGAGCTTTGTGTTGGAGCCGCCAACCGAACCGAGCGGTGCACTCAAAACCTGGCGGAAGGGAAGCGCCCATTTTACCTTGGCCGTCAGCGGTATTTCCTCACACGCAGGCGTCGATCATCAAAAAGGTGTCTCTGCTATTGAAGAGCTGGCGAGACAGGTGCAATTTCTGCATGCCTTGACCGATTACGAGAAAGGAACGACCGTCAATGTGGGCGTCATCAAGGGCGGAATTGGCTCCAATGTCGTAGCGGATTCGGCAGAAGCTGAAATTGACGTGAGATTTATCTCGATGGAAGAGGCCCTACGCATTGAGAAGGTAATGAGCGAACTCACGCCAGTCCTCGCCGGTACAAACATCAGCGTAAAGGGAGGCATTCGCCGACCGCCGATGGAGCGAACTGAGGAGACAGGCAAATTATTTTCCCTTGCACAATCGATTAGCATCAATGAACTAGGGATGGCTTTGGAAGAGTCGGGTACAGGCGGAGTCAGCGATGGCAACTTTGCTGCTGCTTGTGGAGTCCCGACACTGGATGGACTTGGTGTAAAGGGTGGCTACGCTCACTCGCCGGATGAATGGATCGAACTGGGAGAAATATCGACGCGCGCTACCTTGTTGGCGCGGTTGCTAGAGGAAGTATAGAGAGAAGTAAGACAAAAAGAGAAGAAGCACCTGCCTGATGCGTAAGATGGTTGCATCAGGGCAGGTGTTTTTTTGTATGGAGAAATATCATGTGCTAGAAAAGGGCTTTTTTAAGCACATGGAAAACCCCACCTAAATAGGAGATAATAGATGAGCACTCTTATTATGAAAAGAGGTCGATCACAATATGAAATACTACCGACTCGGTGGCAGTGGATTGAAGGTATCGGCATTGGGATTAGGTACGAACTCATTCGGAGGGCGTGCGGATGAGCAAACGTCTGTAAACATCATTCATACCGCAGTCGAAAACGGGATTACCTTTATTGATACGGCAAATATTTACACGCAAACAGAATCGGAGCGAATCATTGGGCTGGCTCTTGAAGGGAAGCGGCACGAGGTCGTTTTGGCGACGAAGGCTGGTTTGGTAAAAGGCGAAGGACCAAATCAGAGAGGCTCATCGCGATACCACTTGATGCTGGAGCTGGAGAACAGCTTGAAGCGTTTGCGCACCGACTATGTTGACTTATATCAAATTCATACGTTTGATCCAGAGACGCCTTTGGAGGAAACACTCCGCGCACTAGATGACATGGTTCGATCCGGGAAAGTGCGTTACATCGGGGCTTCCAACTATGCGGCCTGGGAATTGATGAAGGCAATTGGCATCAGTCAGCGGGAAGGGCTGAATCGATACATATCGACGCAGGTGAGCTACTCATTGGCAGATCGGACACCGGAGCGTGAACTCGTACCGCTTTGTCTTGATCAGGGGGTGGGAATCATTCCGTACTTCCCGCTTGCTGGCGGAATTTTGACAGGCAAATATACCTCCGCAGAACAGGCTCCGGCTGGTTCGCGGGCGGACAAGGAGCCGCGTTTCGTCCGGTTGTTAAGTGAAGACAAGCTGGAGTTTGGACGTAAAATCAGTCGGATAGCGGCGGAGCTAGGTGTATCCTCCAGTGTGCTGTCTCTGGCTTGGCTCATGCACAAGCCGGCTGTCTCTTCGGTGATCGTGGGTGCGACCAGTGTAGGGCAGCTCACGGATAATTTGCAAAGTGCAGCGTTGGCGCTGGATGAAGCGACCTTGGCAGAGTTGGACCGATTGAGTGATACGTATCGAAATGGGGAACCATTTGCCGTATATCGTTTGCCGTAACAATGGTGACTAACATGTTTTGTCCCAAAGCCTCCTTGAATAGGGGGCTTTTTTGCGTTCAGCATAGACCCTGCAGCCATGAGGGATAGTAAACATATCCCGAACTGGAAAAAGAGTGATTTGAAATGATGGATACAAAAAAACAATCTGCGCTTTTTCATTGCTCGTTGGACGAAAATCTGGAAAAGGTGAAAAAAGAGCTGGGTAACAGCACGGATCTCGTGACGAGGCAAGTACGTCTGAAAGCAGTCGATCAGATTGTGGTAGGGATTTTGTACACCGAGGGTCTGGTCGATAAAAATATGATTAGCAGCCTCATGGAGTCTCTTATGCTCCATGCAAAAAAAGCGCACATCCCGGCGGAAGCCGAGTGCGAAGAAAGATCATTGATACTAATGAAGGATTTCCTGCTGACGATCGGTGGAGTGGAAGAGGTCTATGACTTTGACCATTTGTATGATGCGATTTTGACGGGGGATACCGTTATTTTGGTAGATGGATATTCCAACGGATTTATCGCAAATACGAAGCAGTGGGAAGATCGTGGTGTTCAGGAGACTTCCGTGCAAACGGTGGTTCGGGGTTCCAGAGAAGCGTTTTCGGAAAACCTCCGAACCAATACGGCTTTGGTGCGTAGGCGGATCAATAATCGCAATCTTTGGTTGGAGACCGTGCAGATCGGGGACATGACCCAGACCAAAGTCGCCATGATGTATATAAAAGGAGTCGTGCAGGACAGCGTAGTGGCAGAAGTGAAGGAGCGGCTGGGAAAGATCGAGATCGACGGAATTTTGGAGAGCGGGAACATTGAAGAAATGATTCAGGACCATACCTTCACGCCGTTTCCGACCATCTACAATACAGAGCGTCCAGACTCGGTGGCAGCCGGGCTGCTGGAAGGGCGCGTCGCCATTCTGGTGGACGGTACACCAATTGTTTTGTTGGTACCAGCCGTCTTTGTCCAATTCTTCCAGTCTCCCGAGGATTATTACATGCGTGCAGATTTTGGGATCCTGCGTATTTTGCGGTTCATTTCTTTCTTTATCGCTTTGCTTGGTCCATCCATTTATGTTGCGATTACCACCTTTCATCAGGAAATGTTGCAAACGAACCTGCTCATGAGCATAGCAGCCCAGCGTGAAGGAGTGCCATTCCCTGCTGCAGTCGAGGCGCTGTTGATGGAGTTTACCTTTGAAATGCTGCGAGAGGCAGGAGTGCGCATGCCGAGGGCGGTTGGATCAGCGATATCCATCGTGGGAGCACTTGTGCTGGGGGAAGCGGCTGTGCAGGCAGGACTGGTTTCACCCGCTACGGTCATCGTCGTTTCCATTACGGCAATTACCAGCTTTGTCTTCCCTTCCTTTTCCATGTCGATTCCGATTCGACTGTTGCGGTTCGGCTTGATAGCACTTGCCGCCAGCTTTGGTTTTATCGGCATATTTGTCGGGATGATCGCCTTGTGCATTCACCTATGTACCTTGCGCTCGTTTGGTGTCCCGTATATGGCTCCGCTGGCCCCTGTGAATCTGTCCGATCAAAAGGATACACTGCTTCGAATTCCCATCTGGATGATGCATACGCGTCCCCATTTTTTGCGCCAGAAAAACAGCGTCAGAGAACGAAAAAGTAAAATATAGCGAAGTATCGTGCCGAGGTGATGAAAAATGATGAACCGAGGTGGAGACGGCATGAAACGAAAAGGGGTGTTCCTCCTGACCCTTGCTCTTCTCGTTTTGTTGACAGGCTGCTGGAACCGTAGAGAATTGAATGATTTGGCGATAGTCATGGGAACAGGTATTGACAAGATTGACGGAGAGTACGTGATATCCGCCCAAATCGTCAATCCGGGAGGGGTAGCGTCAAAAGAGGGAGGGGGAATGATCCAATCATCTGTTGCGACTTACAGCATGCGGGCATCCAGCATTTTTGAGGGAATCCGGAAAATGACAACGGTAACCCCGAGAAGGCTTTACTTTTCCCATATCCAGGTGCTGGTTTTAGGGGAGCAGATAGCAAAAGAAGGGGCAAAGGAAGTGCTGGATTTGTTATTTCGCGATCATGAGGTCCGGCCTGATTTTTATGTCATTCTAGCCAAGGACGCGACAGCACTACAAATTCTCAGCATGATCGATCCACTGGAAAAAATCCCGGCGACGAAGCTCTATAAAAGCTTGGAAACAGCAGAGAGTGCCTGGGGATCGATTGTCTCCATTCAATTGGATGAATTTATTGCGGATTTGCTACGGGACGGGATCGAGCCAGTGTTGGTAGGCGTTAATCCGAAAGGGAAGGTACAGATGGGGACTTCCGGGAGTAATTCCCAAAAGGAAAGCCAGTCATCGCTGTTGAGGTACCACGAAATCGGTGTCTTCAAAGGAGACAAGCTACGTGGGTGGTTTAACGAAGAGGAAAGCATCGGATTCAGCTACATCACAGACAGGGTGGACAGTACAGTAGAAGAAATTCCTTGTGATAAAAACAATAAAATTGTCATTGAGATCATCCGAAACAAAACAACTGTCAATGGCAAGGTGGAAAAAGGCAAACCACAAGTGGAAGTGAGTATTTCCGCAGAAGGCAATGTGGGCGAGGTAGCATGCAGCAACGATTTGTCCGATCCCAAAACCATCTACAAATTGGAAGCTGACGTGGAAAAGCAGATCAAAGGTAAAATCGTAAGCGCCATTCATAAAGCGCAAAAGCAATACCGATCGGATGTTTTTGGATTTGGTCAGTCGATCTACAAAAATGACCCCAAGGGGTGGGAAAAGGTGAAAGAGGATTGGGATTCTCAATTCCCCAATCTGAAAGTGAAAATCAAAACAGACGTGAAGATCAGGCGGACAGGGAAAGTGGGCAATTCGTTTATTCCTTTCATGAAAAAGGAGTAGAGCATAACTTTTTCCATCCATGGAAATGGTAAAGGTAATCCTGCAAAAAAAGTAGGTGCACGGCACAGCATGTGGACCATCATATTGATTTTGCTGATCAGTCTACTCATTGCCCTCTTTGAGGTGCCTTATTTGAGAAGGAACGCGATGAAAAAGGAAATGCTGGTTTTCTTCATTTTGCTTGTAGTTGGGACGGGACTTGGGATAGCCGAATCGCTTAAGGTGAATATTCCCAACCCGTTGGACTGGATTACATTTGTCTATAAACCATTCAGCGACTTCATTTTGGGAACTGTGGAATGAAGCAGTAGCCAGCAGCGAGGCGGGGGAGCGAGAGGAATTGATAGACAACGGTCATATTAGCGCAAGGCAATTCATGATACTCGTGGCGCTCTTCGGGATTGGTGATGCGATTTTGTACGTACCATCCCTTACGGCTACCGCTGCCAAACAGGACGCCTGGATCTCCGCCTTCATGGGGTGGGGGGAAGGCTTTCTTTTAACCTACATGTATGTTTCGCTGAGTATGCGGTATCCGAACAAGTCTATCTTTCAGTACAGCGAGGAAATATTGGGAAAGTGGATGGGGAAAGCAGTAGCTGTTTTGTTCATCACCTACTTCTTCATCGACGCTTCGCTCATGCTGATGGAGATTGGAGATTTTGTCACGACGCAGATTATGCAGGAGACCCCCATTGAAATTATTCTTGTCCTTTTTTTGGTGATCATCGTTATGGGGGTCCGCAGTGGACCAGAAGCCTTTTCTCGGGTGGGTGAGCTGTTGTTTCCGTATTTTCTGTTGCTTTTTTTTGTCTTGATTGCATTTATCTCCCCCCAGATCAAAATAGAAAATGTGAAGCCTGTGGTTGCGCATGGAATCGCTCCTGTTATTGGAGGGAACTTCCGATACGTGGGTTATTTGCTGGAAACGGTCATTCTGATCGTGATGTTTCCCTTGGTAAAACGGCCAGCGAGTGCTGCCAAAGCTTATATCTGGGGTATTCTTTTCGCGAATTTTTGCCTGACAATGATTACTACCGTGGCAATCTTGGTTTTAGGCGCCGATATTACTGTGCTACTCGCCTACCCAAGCTACACACTTGCGCAAAAAATCAGTATCGGCAATTTTTTGGAGCGAATAGAAGTGATGATGGCCGTCATCTGGTTTATCACGCTCTTTGTCAAAATAACTATTTGCTATTATGCGACGAGCTGTGGAATCGCGTATACAATGGGATTGCGAGATTACCGCCAATTGACATTGCCACTGGGGATGATCATGATTGTGGTGGCATTGGCGACGATGCCTAACCGCCCGTATTTTGATACTTTCGTTTCAGAAATTTGGATGCCTTATTCCTTGACGTACGGTTTGTTCTTGCCCGTTCTCTTGCTGAGTGTGGGTGCCCTAAGAAAAAAACCAGTCTGCTAGCACTGTGAGCTGCAGACTGGTTTTTTGTGATTACGCGTCGATTGTCTTACTCAGCAGCCATGCTGCTTTCTTTCAAGATAACGTCATGTGCGCCGCCTTCTACCAAGCTAGTAGCAGAGATGACGGTGATTCGCGCTTTTTGCTGAAGCTCTGAGATGGATAGCGATCCGCAATTGCACATGGTTGATTTGATTTTGCTCAGCGTACGGTCTATGTTCTCACGCAGGCTTCCCGCGTATGGTACATAGGAGTCTACGCCTTCTTCAAAGACGAGACTGTTTTTGCCGCCAGTGTCATAGCGTTGCCAGTTGCGAGCGCGGTTGGAGCCTTCTCCCCAGTATTCTTTCACGAAGTTGTTACCGATCTTCACTTTTTTAGTCGGGCTTTCGTCGAAGCGAGCGAAGTAACGTCCCAGCATGACAAAGTCTGCACCCATAGCCAAAGCCATTGTCACGTGGTAGTCATGTACGATTCCGCCGTCGGAGCAGAGCGGAACGTAAATGCCTGTTTCTTTGAAGTACTCGTCGCGAGCTGCTGCCACTTCAATGAGGGAAGAGGCTTGACCGCGTCCGATTCCTTTTTGTTCGCGGGTAATGCAGATGGAGCCGCCGCCAATCCCTACTTTTATGAAATCTGCGCCCGATTCCACGAGGTAACGGAAGCCTTCCTTATCGACGACGTTACCTGCACCGATTGGAACATTAAAGTTTTCTTTTACATATTGAACCGTCTCGCGTTGCCATTCGCTGAAGCCATCGGAGGAGTCGATGACTAGAATATCAACGCCTGCTTCTACCAACGCAGGGACGCGCTCCTTGTAGTCCTTTGTATTGATACCAGCACCTACAATATAGCTCTTGTTCGCGTCCAAGAGGGACAGCGGATTGTTTTTGCGGGAATCGTAGTCCTTGCGGAAAACGAGGAAGTCGAGATTTTGATTTTCATCTACGATTGGCAAGCAGTTAAGCTTGTGCTCCCAGATCAGATCGTTGGCTTCGGAGAGCGTGATGCCGGATTTGCCATAGATCAGCTTCGAGAATGGTGTCATGATGTCGCCGACGAGTTTGTCCAAAGAGTCGCGGCTGATGCGATAATCGCGACCCGTTACGATTCCGAGCAGCTTGCCTTTTGCCGTACCATCTTCCGTAATGGCAACGGTGGAGTGGCCTGTCGCCTCTTTCAATTCCAAAATGTCTTTCAGTGTATGGCTTGGTGTCAGGTTGGAGCGGCTCACGACGAAACCAGCCTTGTAGCCTTTTGCTTTGCGAACCATGGTTGCCTGACTCTCGATGGACTGGGAGCCAAAAATAAACGAAATACCGCCACATCTAGCCAATGCGACCGCCATATGATGGTCGGAAACTGCTTGCATGACTGCGGATGAGAACGGTATGTTTAGGGAGATGGCAGGCTTTTCACCTTTTTTATACTTGGTAATCGGAGTGGATAAGTCTACATGGTTTGGTGTGCATTCTTTTGTGGTGAGATTTGGCAACAACAAAAACTCATTAAACGTCCGAGATGGTTCTGTGTAATAAAAAGCCACGATTCTCTCCTCCTAGGTGAAGTTGGTCTCCATTTTTTGAACTGCCTCTTTAATAGAGAAATTTTTACCATGTTAACCGCGAAGTACGACAACGTCAATAGGCAATCGTTAGAAGGAGTGATTTCTTTGCTAAAATTGCGAACAGGTCATGAACAACGCCAGCTTTTGGAACAAATTTCGTTAGAAGATTCGTATATTTTATACGGGAATATGTACTTGCGAACGGATAGGAGCGTCGTCATAACGGACAGCGTCCAAGGAGAAGTAACTGCCATCGGGTCTTACTTAAAAGGGATGCCGTTTCACGCATTTTCTCTCCATGTGGTAGAGGGGGAGGAAAATTACGAGGTGGGACCAATGCTCTCCTATATGAAAGAAGTGCTGGACGGCAGTCTGCCAGATGGACAAAAGGGTGTGATTGCACTCGCAGAGCCTTGTCTGACGCGCGTGCAGATTCCGAATAGACTCGCCACACGTACCATGCAGCTGATGAAACTAAAATACCCCGAGCGTCTTTTATCTGTGGGAGATTCACGAATATTGGAGTTATCCGAAGCACAGATCGTGGAGAATATGGCAGCAGAGCTCGGCATGATTAGTTTTCGAGCAGAGGAAGTAGCAGAAATGCCACACATCGCGCTCTTTTCGGAAGGAGGAGAGCCAATGGCCGTAGCTGGCTTTCATGTCTATGACGAAGCCTTTGTAGAAATCGGGAACATTGGAACATCTGTTCATCATCGGCAAAAAGGGTTGGGTACGCAAATCAGTTCAGATATTTCTCGGATTGGCTTGGAGAAGTCTGATCATGTCTATTTGGTTGTCTTTGCAGATAATCCCACGGCGATACACGTGTATGAGAAGCTCGGTTTTGTCACGGTATCTTCCTACGCTTTTATCGAATTTCTCCTTTAGAATAGAAAAAGAGAGGACAAGTGTCCCCTCCCAGTGCGTGTTCTTTTGAACAACTCTTATCAGTTCAATCGGCCTTTAAACTCAATGGGTACGATCATCGTGAAGCACGGTCCATCTGGATCGTTGCGGGCATCGATCGTCCCTTTATGTGCTTCCAAGACGGCACGGGCAATTGCGAGTCCAAGCCCATGCTTGCCCGACTTTCCTTTGCGGAAACGCTGGAACAAATTCGGCAGCAGCGCCTCCTCAATGGGTGGCCCATCATTGGAAATCGCAACCACGACGCTTTTCCCGGCATGTCTTCCTGTGATGGTAAGTCGGCTTTTGGCGTAACGTAGTTGATTTTCCATGATATTGACGAACGCGGTGCTCAATTGCTCGCCGTCTCCTTCCACGATCAAGTCGGCTGCCAGATTTAACTCCCACTCGATTTGCGGATTGAGCACGGAAAGACGCTGTTTCAACAGGTGCATCATCTCTGACAGGTCGACGCGGTCAACTTGCATCATTTGGGAGACAGACTCGATCTTCGTGATATACAAGAGCTGTCCGACGACCTTTTCGAGTCGCTTGCTCTCTTCCATGATGATGGAAAGCCCTTTTTCAGCCTGAGGGCCCTGGAAGACGCCTTCTATGAGTCCTTGCGTGTATCCTTGGATCGCCATGATCGGCGTTTTGAGCTCATGGGAAATATTTTGGACAAAATGCTGCTGTGACTCGTCGTATTCCTTCAGTTGGTTTTTCATCATATCGAATGAGCGGGCAAGCTGTCCGATTTCATCTCCGCGATCCATCGCAAGCGGAATATCGAACTGACGACGAGCAATTTTTTTACACAGCTCTTCGAGTGTGCGCAGCGGTCTGCTCAAATACCCGCTAAACCACACGGCCAAAAGCCAGCTTACGAGCAGCAGCAGACCAAAAATGAGCAAAAACTGCCGTGTCAAAATCGAGTTGATCTGGTTGAGCTCCTGCTCTTTGGAGAAGAGAACCATGTAGTACGGGAAGCCGTGGTAATCCATTTTTTTGCTGACGAACAAATAGTTCTCAGCTCCACGGTCCAGCGAACCATGCTGGAGCTTGTTGCTAGGATACGAGGCAGCTTGTCGGAACAACTCCTCGGCATCCTCGTAAGGAATGCGACCATTGCTTCGGCTGCCCAGTTCTCGTCCGTTCTCAGCATAGACGATCATATCAAATGAGTACTCATAGCGTTGGAGCAAGAGCTGTAAAAAGTAAGGGGCCGCAGCCGGAACAGGCAGCAGCTCATTATGCTCATTGAAGGAGATATGCTGAGATAATGTGTAAAACTCTTCTTCCAAGAGCGAGTAAGTGTTGGAAACTAGATACTGTTTGACAGCCAGTGGATACCCGATGCCAAGGCCAACCCCGAGGACGCTTGTCAGGATCATGAACAAAATGAGGATTTGCCTGGATATCGGCAGGTTTTTCAATCGGAATTTGCTCATATACGCGTCATTCGGTAGCCGAAGCCATAGACCGTCTCCAATGGAAACTTGGGCATTTTCTTTCGGATGCGCTTCACCAAGTCATCGACAGCCCTGTCTGAGCCGATGTAGTCTTCCCCCCAGATGGAGGTCAGAATCTGCTCACGATTCAAGGCCAGACCTTGATTGTGCAAAAGGTAGACGATGAGCTCGAATTCTTTGGTGGTTAAATCAATGAGTTCGTCGCCTTCTTTTACTTGTCTGCCTTTTTCTGAGATCATATAAGGATCGACGGTTACCCAATCTTGAAAAGTTTGGGTAGAGGAAGCAGCGGCTCCAGGCTTCTCATAGGTACGCTGGAGGAGCTTTTTCGCACGAATGACTAGTTCGCGAGGGAGAAATGGCTTCGCCAAGTAGTCGTCGCTGCCTAGTTCCAGTCCGATGATTTTATCGACATCCTGATCGCGAGCGGAGATGAAGATGATGGGGACATTCGACTTTTCGCGGACAAGACGCAAGAGCTCATAGCCGTCGATGTCGGGCATCATAATGTCCAATATCCACAAATGTGGCTGTGTTTCTTCATCAAGTAACGGCAAGACATCCTTGCCACTAGAAAACGCTTTCACCTGCAATCCGGCACTTTGCAAATACGATTGCAAGAGCTCCAACAGGTTCGTTTCATCGTCCACCAGATAGACGAGGTAGGGGGTATTCATAGATTTCGGCCTCGCTTTGCATCTGTTTTATATCCGTATTGTAGCATAGCCAAAAACGAGATGTGTGGCACGGACGTATGAGAATCATGGAAAACGTGTGGAAGCAGGATTCCTCTGTATCCTTCTGGAAAAAGAAATAGGGAAAAAAGACAACGAGAGATGGAAAGGAGCGATTCATATGAAACGAACAGTCAAATCGTCTCTCATGGTACTAGCCTTCATGCTCTTAACAACGGCCTGCGCTCAAAAGCCGGTGGACACCCAACCTAGTCCGCAGATACCTGATCCGCTTGTGCAAACGCCACCGGAAACGAATCAGCCCATCGAATATGCGTATAAGGCACCGATGACAGGACTTGGCAGTCACGAAAACCTAGGGAGCAAACGACCGATCATGGTGATGATCAACAACGCTCCGCCCGCCCGTCCACAAACAGGCATCAACAAAGCGGACATGATTTATGAGGTATTATCAGAAGGGGAAATGACCCGTTTTCTTGCGATATTCCAAAGCCAAAAACCGGAAGTAATCGGACCTGTTCGCAGTATCCGTCCTTATTTTATCCAGATCGGGAACGGCTTTGATGCGGTCCTCGTTCACGCGGGAGGCAGTCCGGATGCGCTGGAAACCTTGGCGCGAAAAGACCTCAGTCATCTGGATGAAATCCCGAACGGTCAATACTTTTGGCGAGAAAAATTCCGCAAAGCGCCGCATAACCTGTACACCAAGCCAGAGCTCCTGGAAAAAGCGATGCAGGATAAAGGGATGCGTCAAACGGCAGAGGTGCCTCATTTCACGTTCCTGCCGGAGAATGCCGAGATCAAGGAAGGCGAACCTGCTACACAGGTAGATCTGACTTTCCACTCATTGAACAAAGCTGCTTTTACCTATGATGCCGAGCAAAAAAAATACATGCGCTTTACGGCAGGCAAGCCGCATTTGGACTTGAGCGACAAGAAACAGCTGTCCACGACCAATCTGCTGGTCATCTCCGCCAAGCACCGCGTGCTGGATAATGAAGGGCGTCTATCGGTTGATGTAATCGGCCCGGGGGACGGTTATTTGTTCCAGCAAGGAAAAGCGCGCAAGATCAAATGGAAGCGAAGCAACGGAGTCATCCGTGCCTATGAGGACGCGGCTTTGACGCAAGAAGTACCGCTTTTGCCCGGGAATACCTGGGTATCCATATTGTCGAATTCACCGGGTCTGTCGAAGTCGCTCAAGTTCCAGTAAGGATTAGGGGTTGCGGATGAAGGCGGTTTCTTCTAAGATAATTGTTGAAGCTTTAGTGCTTAAAAATTGTACAGTGAGAAACCGTTCGAAAGACGGACTACATAACAGAGGTGACAGACATGCAATTGGAAAAATTAAAAGGAAAAGGGCTCGAGCAGTTGTTTGAAGCTGTGCTTTCCCTGGAAACAATGGAAGAGTGCTATCAATTTTTTGATGATCTGTGCACAGTGAACGAAATGCAGTCGCTCGCACAGCGTCTGGAAGTGGCGAGAATGCTCCGCAAAGGCTTTACTTACAATCAGATTGAAGCAGAGACCGGCGCAAGTACGGCGACGATTTCCCGCGTCAAACGCTGCCTGAACTACGGCAATGACGGATACCAGATGGCGCTTGAGCGTATCGGAAAATAGCTAGGGGGCAGGCAACGTTGATTGACTATCGTGGCTGGCGCCATACCTTTAAACTAGACCCGGATAAAACAATCGATGATGAGGCCTTAGAGGCGATTTGCGAGTCCGGAACAGATGCGATCATTGTAGGCGGCACGTACGGTGTGACCTATGACAATACACTCGAATTGATGTCGCGATTGCGTCGTTACGCAGTACCTGCTGTCCTGGAGATTTCCTCGCTGGATGCGGTTGTACCGGGATTTGATTCGTACTTGATCCCGCTTGTACTGAACGCTGGCGATCCGGACTGGATTTTTGCTCCGCATGTATCGGGGCTTCAGGCGTTTGGCGCTTATATTCATTGGGATGAGATCATTGCAGAAGGATATATCATCGCCAACCCTGAAGCGGGTGTAGCGCAGTTGACTCAGGCTCGACCTATTGCAGATGCTGCACAGGCAAAAGCATACGCGCAGGTAGCGACGAACATTTGCCGTTTGCCGATTGTCTACATGGAGTACAGCGGTACATACGGCGATCCTGTAATCGTAAAGGCTGCCAAAGCGGGGGCAGGCGAAGCCCATCTCTTTTACGGGGGCGGCATTCGTACCCCAGAGCAAGCCGCAGAAATGGCAGAGATTGCGGACACGGTTGTCGTAGGAAATGTCATTTATGATGATCTCGCTGCTGCGCTCGCTACTGTGAAGGCTGTAAAAGGAACCCAATACTAAAAAAAGACCACCACTCCCATGAGCTGTTACAGTCTCGTTGGGAGTGGTGGTTTTATTTTTGCGTTAGTTCTTCAGTGGAAGTGCTACGCTCCAATCCATATCTTTTGCTATGTTCACTTGTTCCTCGATCGCAAGCGTCAGCTCTTTCGGGATAACGTCCATCTCATCTATGAGTGTACCTTTCATGATAAAATTCCCTTTTTCATCTTTTGTTGTGGAGCCCATAAAATTAAACTTGTATTCTTCTCCCTTGTCATCAGCACCCTCCCAGGAGTCTAAAAAGATCACACCCGGTGCCAAAGTTGCCTCTAGCTGTAATGTATTACGCAGCCTTTTGATTTTTTTAGAAGTGATTGGGTTTGTTTTCGTTATCTCTTCTGAAGCAAAGCTTGAGAAGGTTAGTGTGCTTCCTTCATGCTTTATCGTTACAGGAGTGGTTTTTAGTGTCTCAATGGAAAGCTTTTGCTTAAAATTCGAAGGAATCTGATCGTAATTATCACCGACTCTAAAGGTTAGATTTTTATCCGTTGGCAAGGAATGAAAGGTGATGAAGTGAATATTTTTGTCATCGGTTGCACGAACGAAATATTCTCTGCTTACATTTTTGAAAAATGGATTCGGTTCTTCCCCAAATTCACTCACTAGGTCCAGAGTGCTCCAAGCTGCGAGTACAGCCCCCTTGTCGTCCACTACTTCATAAGTTAAGGATGGGGAACTACCGCTTCCTTCCGTATTCTCGATAACGAATTCAGTTTGGCCAGGTGTCACCATCACTTGCTTTAGATTAATCACTTCGCCATTGGGAGCGGTAAAATGCTCGTTAATGGGAACAATTCTCGTTTCCTTTTTGGCTTTGGAAATATCAACAGGGATGGTCACGCTCCAATTTCCGTCAACTTTGTCCAGCTTCTTGATACGAAGCTCGATGTTTAGTTTGTCAGGAATCTTGCTGACATCTGTAAAATATCGGCTAATCGGTCGGCTGACCATCAAGTACTCCTCTTTTTCGCCGATGCTTTCCTTCTTGTTGTATTTAAGATGGTACTTATCAATTGTTTCAAGAACGTTTCCGTCCTCGTCTGTGATTTTTATTTCATAGGTTTCGTTCAGTTTATCTTCATCCCCCACGGGCAAATTCTGGAACAACTTTTCAAGCTGCTTGCCATTCTTGTCCTTGAAGCCGAAAATAATCCGGACATCCCTCGTATCTGCCATAACTTCTTTTACTTCCAGCGTCATTCCGTTGTCGACGGCTTTCAAATCAAGCTTCTTGTTATATCCTCTTTCAAGTCCACGCTGGATGAGGGCGTCCTCGGACGCTTCTGCTGCAAACAAGCTACTCTCTGTCTGCTGCGGATCTGATTTTATGGTAGAGGCATACAAGTTATTTACATAAGTCGCAAAGGATGGTGAAGTCAGTGTTCCAAAATAGACTACTGCTGCCATTCCTGCTACGGCGATGGTTGCTTTTTTCACGATATCCAGACTCCTTTTCTTCCAATCAATTTTCTTCTGTATGTTTTGTCTCTCTGAGCGTTTCAGCACGTGTATAGGGTAAGGGGGAAGATTCGCCAGGATGCCATGAATGACTGCTTCGGACGGTTCGTCTGTCGCCAGTGATTCTTCTGGGTCTTTCAGCTCGTCCAGCTCCTGTTTCAATCTACGCTGGCAATGACTGCAATCTTCTAAATGGGCGGCCATGACCTCGGCTTCTTCTGGCTCAAGAAGGTCGTATAGATACAAAGCAATTTGTCCTTTATCTAAGCATTTCATAGATGAAAGTCCCCTCCTTGCCCTACATGCCCGATTGCTTCCCTCAGCTTGTCTTTTCCACGAGACAGGCGCGTCCGCACAGTACTCGACGGGATCGACAGTCGATGACTGATTTCCTCACAACTCAATGATTCGAAGTAGCGCATTTCGAGGACGATCCGATACTTTTCTTCGACGGACATCATCCTTTGACGCAACAGGCGCTGACCCTCCTTATTCAGAAAGGCAACCTCCGGTGTATGGCTATCCACTGGTTCTATCTCTTCGCTGGTGGTGAGCTGCTGCTTACGCTTGCGCTTACGCAGCTCGTCCAGACAGTAGTTGGCTGCTATCCGGTACAACCATGCAGAAAAATCGTAGTTCGTTTTATATTCTGGTAAATGGTAATACGTCTTAATGAAAATTTCCTGCACGATATCTTGTGCATCCGGTGTATGTCCCAACATCTTGCGAAGAATGGAACTTACTTTTCCGTGGTATCTGGAAATGATCTCGGAGTAGGCGTCTTTGTTCCCTTGCAAGACCCGCCCGATGATCACTCGATCTTCCTCCATTAGTGCTCCCCCTAAGCAAAAAAGGCTCGCTGCGCAGCTTTTCCTTTTTTGATCAAACAAAAGTGATCTTAGTTAAATTTTCTTATTACATCCTAGTACTACGAATCCCAAAATGAAAGCGTCCCAAAATCAGGGTGTATTTCCAAAAAGGATATAAACTCTTTTCAAAAAGAAGGGATTATAAGATTTTTAATCGAAAATAGAAGGGAAAATCCTATTGCTTACGAAATAAACAGTAGAAAGTTACCAAAATATATAAAATTTTGCTAATATTTGTAGATTTCTGTAAATTCATGAAATATAATGAGCTTGTCTTCATTTTTCAATTCAGAGAGGAGGAACTATCCATGAAAATCCAAGCGAAAAAAGTTGAAAGCGTTCGCACTACTGCAGTAGCAGCTTAATTCTCTTAAGAAGAGGGGGAATAGCACACGAGCTATTCCCTTTTTTCATCTAAAATGTGCTCCGACTATTAGGAGGTGTTTTGTATGGAACGTCGTCCTTTATTTAAACCAGTGCATCCCGTTTATGAAGTGACAGAGCAGATGATCCGCTTGGGAGAGGCTCCTGGTTATACCTTCGAATTGGAAGACGAGAATGGATCCATCCGCAAGATGATCAAACTGATGGATGGTACTCGTACTGTCGGTGAAATACATACATTATTGGCTGTAGATTACCCCGAAATTACGTATGAAGAAATAGTCGAAGCTATGGAATCACTGAGTGGATTGGGCTTCTTGATGGATCAGGCGAAGGAAGAAGCTTCCGTCCTCACTTCGGAACAAAAGGAAAGATATAAAGCGAATATCCGATACTTCTCCTTGTTTACCGATCTCCATCAAAGTCCAAGCGGGCTACAGGAGCAGGTTAGTAGAAAAAAAGTGACGATTCTGGGGATGGGTGCCTTTGGCTCTACACTACTGGTCAATCTGGTAGGAGCGGGAATCCAGCATATCAAGCTCGTGGATTTTGATAGAGTAGAGCTCAGCAATTTGAACAGACAAATGGTCTTTAACGAGCATGATATTGGTCGCCTGAAGGTGGAAGCGGCACGTGATTTCATCGGAAGGCTTCATTCTGAGGTATTGATTGAAACGGAGACGCTGCAAATCAAGTCCAGCGAAGACGTAGAACGGGTTATTGCCGGAAGTGACCTCGTGATGCTCGCAGCCGATCAGCCCTTTTTCTTTTTGCAGAGATGGGTGAATCATGCCTGCACCAAGCTGCAAATCCCGTTCATTGCTGGGGGATTCAACCTGATCGAAGGACAGTTCTTCATGGTAGAACCGGGTAAGACAGGCTGTATCGACTGCATGCATTTGCATCGTTCCAGACAGATCGAGGACTATCCGCAGTTGATCCAAAGGCTGCTCGATACCAACTTTATTCTGCCCACCGCCACGATTGCACCGAACACCATGATGATTACGGGTATGATGGCTTCCGATGCTATCAGGTATTTGACAGGCATAGCTCCGGTACAATCGGCGGGCAAATTTATCATTTTCGATTTCAACACGTTGGAGAAGAGTGTGTTCTTTGAATGGGAGAGAAATGAAGCTGAATGCCCGACTTGTGGAGGCGGCAGCGGAACGGAGCCGATTTTTCATATCAAGAGAAAAGAAGCGCTCGCAAAGTAAGGAGTCGTTCCTGTAAGAGAGGAAGGTGTCTGCAATTGAATATCTCAGGAGATAGCATTCTCAAGATGCACCCGCTTGCACGTCGGGCGGAAAACGAGGAAGAGATCCTCATTGGACGAACGGATATCAGCAATTTCATTGTGCTTCCGGCCATTGGTGTCGAGATCATCGATATGCTGGATGAAGGGAAGAGCATCAATGAAGTCGCGACGATCATGGAAGAACGGTTGGGAGAACCGGTGGATGTGCTTGACTTTGCGCAGGATTTAATTGGTTCCTATCAATTTGTGTACATGGTAGATGGAGAAGTTGTCAATGAGCCAGTGCCGGTTGTGGACCATTTCTCTTGGATCAAGCAGGGGACGGGTCAGTTTTTCTTTAACAGTGTTGCCTTTGGATTATACGGTAGCTTATTTTTCACGGGTCTTTTCATTTGTTTGTTTACGGGCAAGTATATCCCGGTCTATTCCGATATCTTTGTTTCTTCTTCCGTGACGGTTTCGGTAGTAGTTTCTTTCGTGGCCACTTGGGTTTTTCTGTTTTTCCATGAGATGGCCCACTTGATGGCGGCCCGATCAGTGGGGATCGGCAGTCGTATCGGTCTGGGGCATCGACTTGTTTTTGCCGTAGCAGAGACGAATATGTCCAATATTGTTCTCGTGGAGCCACAGCGCAGATACAGGGCGTTTTTGGCGGGAATGGCCTGGGATGCGATGTTTATGGGAATCGGTGTGATACTGTTGTTTGCCAATGATCAAGGCTGGCTGACGCTTGTGCCTTTCATGGAAGCATTCATTCGTATGCTGAATGTGATCCTGCTCATGGCTTTGGCCTTTCAGTTCATGGTTTTCATGCAGACAGACTTGTATTACGTGTTGGCAACCAAGTTCCATTGCTCCAATTTGATGGTGAATACACGCCTGTTTCTAAAAGGGAAATTCCGTTCCTTGACGCAGGATGAGCAGGAGGAATGGGAGTACGTAGCCGACCATGAGAAAAGAGTCATCCGCTGGTATAGCTGGGTCTACTTGATTGGATCAGTGTGGGGCGTCTGGTTCTTTGTCCAGTATCAGCTACGTATGGCGGTTGATTTCATTTGGATCATCGCCGACGACATGAAAAATGCTTCGCTTCACTCGTGGGAGTTTTGGGACGGCATCCTCTTGATCTTGTTGGTTCTGGTTCCGTTTCTCATCTTGGGCTGGTCGTGGATGAGAGCCTATCGACAACAGAGAAGCGAAAGAGAGCGGACAAAATCCTTGCAGGGCACATAAATTACGTCTTCACCTTGCCGAGTTGCCCTGTTACGCTAGGGGAAAGAGAGATACTCAGGCAAAGGAAGTGCTTACATGAACCCGATGATCCAAACTATCATTCAACTGCGAAAAGAAGGGCATCTGGGCGAAGCGATTCAGCTTGCTCTTCAGCTCGTTAGCGAATCCCCGACTGATCCTGTCGCGCATTATCAATGTGCGTGGTGCCACGACGCAGCCGGATTGGAGAAGGAAGCCGTTCCCTTTTACGAAAAAGCGATTGAGCTCGGACTGTCTGTCGAAGACGACCTGCAAGGGGCATTACTGGGTCTAGGCAGTACGTATCGCACGCTGGGACAATACGAGCAAGCAGCAGATACGCTTGCGAAGGGGATGCAACAGTTTCCCTGCGACCGTTCCTTTCCGATTTTTCTTTCCATGGCGTATTACAATCTCGGGAAGCACCACGATGCCATGAATCTTCTCCTGAAAAACCTCGCAGAAACCTCAAGCGATCCTACGATTTTGGCCTATCAAAAAGCGATTCTGTTCTATGCAGATGATCTGAACAAGACGTGGTAGCGCCATACCTTTCCATTGGCAGGAAAACAATCACCTCCCGTTGTACAAGTACAGCAGCGGGAGGTGCCTATGTATAAGCTGATATTGGTAGATGACGAAGAAGATGTAAGAGAAGGCCGACACTCCCTATAAAAACAGAATGTCGGCTTTGGAGTTTTGAAACTACTTTTTATTTTTTTTCAGTCTAATCACGAAGTATACAATCGCACAAATAGCCATAGCAGTAATAAGTAAATAGAGAACCAAATTGGAATAGAGCCATAAGTAGTCAATTGGGGGATAATTCATTTTTTATCACTCCCTTTTTAGGTTTATCCTTTATCTTGCAATATTAGCAGACCATAATAAAAAACGGTGAGGCTAGCGTACCTCACCGGGCCAACATGTATGGATAGGCCGCACACTTTAATAACCAGGGTCTGGAACTCTTTGGGGAGAGTTGGACTTCTCCTTGTTAATTCCATAAGAAACATCAACTGCTAAAAGAGAATCATTATTGCTGTTTTTATACGGAATATCAATTGCTAGAAAAGAACCAAGCGCCATTGATAATGCTACAAGCAGGAAAGACGCCTTCTTTTTCATGTAACCACCAGCTCTCTCGTATTTTTCCAACAATTACATTATATAGGTTGTTGAATTCCTGTAACACCTCTAAATTCAACATTTTTCCGTGAACTACATTTGGGAATTCGTGCGTTTGGTTTTGAGAGTTCCAGGCACTTTTCAAATAACGGAATTGCCTTTCTATAGTTTTTCGTTTTGGAATAAATAATGGCCCGTAGATACTCGGCACGTTGCCAAAGTTGCTGCCGCTTGTAACTTACTCACTTTTTAGGAGCAGGTAAATTAAATGCTAGAGGCTCCTCTGTTTCCTTACCTAATACGAGTTCATATTACAGCGACCCTAATACCATAATAGAGGGCGAAATTGGACAGGCACAAAAGCATATCATGGATCAAATGGTGATTGTTACGGCACAAGTTCGTATGTTGTATCATCAAGCAAAGGATACCAAACAAATAATACCGGCCAAGTAGACTTTAGTTGGTAATGACGAAGGAGGTAAGATCGGATATGAAGAAACTAGCCGTTTCTCTTTCAGTAATTGCTCTAATAGGTTCAGGTTTGGCAATTTCTTCTTTTGCAACCAATGAACAAACTGACATTTTTCATTCACTCAAAGCAAAACTCAATGATATAAACTCCTCACCAGAAACTAAATTTGCTCAAGTTGAAAACGAAGATATAACAAATAAGGAGTTTCAAATCTATAAAGCTTACATGAACGCTAACCAAAAGCTCAATAACATCGATGAGAAACTATCAGATACTGATTTGTTGAAAGATTTAGTAATTGATAAACTACTCGTACAAGAAGCTGAAAAACAAGGGGTAGCTGTTAGTTTAGAAAAAGCAAAAGAACATTCTCAAGAGATGAGAAAAACATTAGAAAGCACCACCGATGAGAAAGCAAAAGAATTCCAAAAAAACGTAATAAACGTAACCGATTTAAGTGAGGATGAGTATTGGGAAAGTCATGCTCCAGAAGCATACAGAAACCAGCTAAGTATCCAAAATCTGATCGAGAAACTGGTTCAGGATGAAATACTTCCAAATGCGACTAACGACCTTGAAGCGTTTAATGAAGCATATAAGAAATACACGGATGAATTGTATGAAAATCACTCTGAAGAAGTGAAAATTTTTACCAATGAAATTCAGCTAAACAACTAAGTCAAATCAAAATAAAATCCGCCTAAACACATGACCACAGACTGGCATAACCACGGAGGTGGTTGCCAAAGCAGAAAACGGCAGAGAGGCATTGGAACTGGTAGAGAGACTGCGACCGGATGTCGTCGTAACCGACATCAAGATGCCCTTTATGAACGGAATTCAGCTGGCGGAGTCCATCGGGTGCGAGTACCCTGCCATTCGCAAATACTTGGCAAAAAATTAGAAAGAGACCCCGGTCAGCTGTCAGGCAGCTTTTCTGGGGTCTTTGCTTGCTTATTTTCTCAGTGGTGTGATTTTCATATACGTAAACAATCGCCATACCCACTCAAGTGGCCCCATGCGGAAGAAAGACAGCCAGAGTACGCTTACTGCCATTTGCACCACGTAGATACCAAGGCAGATCAGTGTCGTTTGCAAGTAGCCGAGATTGCCAAACCAATCCAACAAATAGCTTCCCACAAGGATCAATACGGTTTGTCCGACGTAGTTTGTCAAAGCCATGCGACCGTAGCTGGTTAGTGGAGAGAGAATGGTCTGCACAGTTTTATTTTGCAGCAGCCGAATCAAGGTCGTCGTGTAAAAGGCAGCCATGACAAGACCTGTGGAAGTCAAGGCAATTGTGTAGTTCATCAACTGCTGAAGGGTTTCTTCTGACATGGTATCGTCTACAACCAGATTCGCTCCACCCATTGCCGGATCAGCCGGAGTCAGTCGGTATTGGATAAACAAGCCGATTAACGAAAGGACAAAGGTCACGCCCTGCACTTTTTTTATTTCTGGCAAAAATCTCGGAATGTCCTGAAAGGCCTCGTATTGTCCGACAGCAAGTCCCAATATAAACAATGGAAGCACCAAAAGCGCTTTGAAGCCGGTAGCGCAGACAGCGATAGATAGAATAAGGCCGATGATCAGATTGGTTCGCGCCTTCCATCGATAAAAAGGCAGTAAGATGAAGCCGAAGATGGCGTAGATGAAGAGTGCTTCGCCAGGGTGAAACATTTTATGCACATAGCCAAGAGCGAGTAGCGCAATCAGACGCCGAATGAACAAAACGGTACTATTGTCCCCTTTTGCTTTTGCTCGACTGATGAAAATATAGAAGCCTACGCCAAACAAGAAGGAAAAGATCACGAAGAAGCGAGATTCCACAAAGAAATTGAAAAACTGGAACAGCCAGTGGTCCACACTTCCTATTTCAGGTATTTGTGCATACAGCAATGCCACGATGTTGACGAGCAGAATGCCCATTAAGGCGAAGCCCCGTACGGTATCTAATGTATCAATACGTTGATTCAACGTAAGTGCGTTTTCTTTCAATCCCATCACTTCCTTCTCTCGTTGTTCGTCGTCTGACGCTATTCGACCGCAACTTCATCCTAAATTCCTGCGTCTATTGTAATAATCAGGAAGTCGGGGGTGCACAATGAAACCGATCGCACGGGGAAAGTGGCGTCTGGCAGCAGGCATGGCCTATTTTCGTTGGAAAAGGTATGTACAATGGACATTGGGTCGAACGAGGTTCGCTCATGAGAAAAGAAGCGAATGGTTGCGTTATGTCCATTATTCTCATCAAACGATTTTGTTACGCCCATTGCAGAACGTGGAAATGTGGATGCAGCACAACAAAGTGATCAATTTGCGTCTGGCAATTGCACGACTGAACGGATTGATCATCCATCCCGGGGAAACCTTTTCGTATTGGAGGCAGATTGGCAAGCCGACTCGTAGCAAAGGCTATGTAGAGGGCATGCTTCTCTCGCAGGGACGCGTCACAGCCGGAGTTGGCGGAGGGCTTTGTCAGCTCTCCAATCTGCTGTACTGGATGACCCTGCATACGCCATTGACAGTCACGGAACGACATCGTCATAGCTACGATGTTTTTCCTGATTCGAATCGGACACAGCCGTTCGGTAGTGGAGCGACTTGTTTCTATAACTATCTGGATTTGCAAATCGCCAACAACACGCATCAGCCCTTTCAACTGCATGTCTATCTGACCGATACACATTTGGTAGGGGAGTGGCGTTCAGACATGCCACCGACACGAACGTATGTCATTATCGAGAAAGAACATGAGATCCATCCTTCGATTTGGGGAGGGTATGAACGGAAGAATGAATTGTATCGTGATGTTTATTCGCTGGAAGGAGAATGGGTGGAGCAAGAATGGCTGACGCAGAATCGGGCTTATTTGATGTACGAGCCATTGCTGCCGAAAGGATGATGTTTCCTGTTCGGGATACGAACTGGAACTCCACTTCGATCTGTGCGAAAATAGGAACATATGCTTTCGTCTAGGGAACGTGGAAAGGTGGATTTATACATATGTCTTTTGCAGATCGTATCACAGCAGGGCTGAACCCGGAGCAGCGGGAAGCAGTCCTTACAACAGAAGGCCCCGTCTTGATTTTGGCCGGTGCGGGTAGCGGCAAGACCAAGGTACTGACACAGCGTATCGCATACCTGATCAGTGCCAAACAGGTAGCGCCATGGAGCATTCTGGCGATCACCTTCACCAACAAAGCAGCACGGGAGATGCAAAACCGTGTGGCTGCCATTATTGGCGGTGCGGCAGCGCAGGATGCATGGCTGTCGACGTTTCACTCCTTGTGTGTGCGGATTTTGCGCAGGGATATCGACCGACTCGGCATCAATCGTAGCTTTTCTATTTTGGATGCTGGTGACCAGCTGTCTGTCGTCAAGCAATGTTTAAAAGAATTGAACATTGATCCGAAGCAGTATGAGCCGCGTTCGATTTTGGCAGCGATCAGCGGAGCGAAAAACGAGCTGACCGATCCAGAAACCTATACGCGTCTTGCGGGCGATCCATTTGCACAAGTGGCAGCCAAGGTTTACACCGCTTATCAGAAAAAGCTGAGAAACAACCAGTCGCTGGACTTCGATGATTTGATCATGACGACAGTTCGACTGTTTAAAGAAGTGCCGGAAGTATTGGAGTTTTATCAAAACAAATTCCGTTACATACACGTTGACGAGTATCAGGATACAAACCGGGCGCAATACCTTTTGATTTCCATGCTGGCAGACAAGCATCGAAATGTATGCTGCGTGGGGGATGCTGACCAAAGTATTTATAAATGGCGCGGTGCCGACATCTCGATCATTTTAAACTTTGAAAAAGACTATCCCGAAGCCAAGCTTATTAAGCTCGAGCAAAACTATCGCTCTACCAAAACGATTTTGCAGGCGGCTAATCAGGTTATTGCCAATAACAAGCTGCGCAAGGAAAAGAAGCTCTGGACAGAGAATGCGGGCGGCGACAAGATCATGTGCTTCCAGGGTGATTCCGAGCACGACGAGGCGTATTTTATCGTCGATACGATTCGCAAGCAGATGGCAGAGTACAAGAGCTACGACAAGTTCGCGATCTTGTATCGGACGAATGCACAATCCCGTGTGGTCGAGGAAGTTTTCATCAAGTCGAACATGCCGTACACTATCGTCGGCGGAACCAAGTTCTACGATCGCAAAGAGATCAAGGACATCTTGGCTTATTTGCGTCTCATTTCCAATCCGGATGACGATATCAGTTTGCAGCGCATCATCAACGTACCAAAGCGTAATATCGGGGATACGACAGTAGATAAGCTACAGGCGTATGCGAACGCAAATGGTCAGTCCCTTTTCCAAGCGATTCAGGAGACGGCTTATATGGGACTGCCTTCACGCACGACGAATGCGATCCTGTCCTTTAATGATCTCATCTCGAGTTTGATGCAAATGACCGATTACTTAAGTGTGACTGAGCTGGTGGAAGAAGTGCTGAAGCGCTCTGGATACCGTGATTCTTTAAAAGAAGAAAAAACATTGGAAGCACAGGCTCGTCTGGAGAATATCGAGGAGTTCCTGTCTGTAACCCAGGAGTTCGAGCGCAAAAATGAAGACAAGAGCTTGCTTGCGTTCCTGACCGACCTCGCGTTGGTAGCAGACATCGATTCCTTGGGTGGTGATGGTGCCCAGGAGGAAGTATCGGCAGAGGGACAGGTTGTATTAATGACCTTGCACAGCGCCAAAGGGCTAGAGTTCCCTGTGGTGTTCCTAGTTGGTTGTGAGGAAGGTGTCTTCCCGCATAGCCGCTCTTTGTTTGACGATGCCGAGATGGAGGAAGAGCGCCGACTGGCTTACGTGGGAATTACACGGGCGGAGGAACGTCTGTACATGACATGTGCCCGTATGCGGACGTTGTTTGGACGGACCAATGTGAATGCGCCGTCTCGCTTCCTTCAAGAAATTCCGGCTGAGTTGTTGGAAGGAAATCCAGCGACAGCGGACCGAGGCTTCGGCGGTGGACGCAGCAGTGCATTTGGACAGCGTGATGGCAGTGCATTCGGACGTGATGCGGGAGCGAGACCGTTTGGAGCGTCCGCCTCACAAGCAAGCTCCGCTCCGAAATTTGGCATGGGTCAACGAACCCCAAGCAGCACACCTGCTACATTTACTCGTCCGGCTGGTGAAAAACTGCCTGGACACGGTCAAGGAGCAGGCGTTGATTGGAAGGTTGGCGACAGAGTGGCGCATGGCAAATGGGGCAACGGTACGGTCGTCAAAGTAAAAGGAACGGGCGACGACATGGAGCTCGACATTGCTTTCCCAAGCCCGACTGGCATTAAAAAGCTATTAGCGAAGTTCGCTCCTATCCAAAAAGGATAATGTGCAAATGCAAATACAGGCCAATCGCAAAAAGGTAGTTCAAAAAGTCGTCTTTTGATCACGAAGCAATCCGGGAAGCTTATCCGCATCGATAATGGCGTTCACCTTCGAAGTCCGGTGCTCATGTAGGTACCTACACTCCGCTCCTCCTTCGTGCGGTTCTCGCCATTATCTCGGTGCTGAAAAGCCAACTTTTTGAACAGGTATGAGTAAGAAAGGATGAACGAGATGGATCGATTGACGGCGGAAACAAAAATAAAAGAATTAGCGAAACAAATTGAGCGGCATAATCGTCTTTATCATGAAGAGGATCGACCTGAGATTTCTGACCAGGAATACGATCAATTGATGCGGGAGCTAAAGGAGCTTGAAACCAGCTTCCCTGATTTGCAGTCACCTGATTCTCCTTCCTTGCGTGTAGGGGGAGAACCGCTGCCCTTCTTTGAAAAGGTCGTTCATAAGACACCGATGCTCAGTCTCGGCAACGCCTTTAATGAGGAGGACATCAGGGATTTTGACCGCCGGGTACGTCAGGCCGTTGGCAGTCAGGCTGTCCGATACGTGGCTGAACTGAAAATTGATGGTCTGGCCGTGTCGCTTCATTATGAAAATGGGCTGTTCGTCCGCGGGGCTACACGTGGAGACGGAACAACAGGCGAAGACATCACACAAAACCTAAAAACGATTCGTTCCATTCCTTTGCGGTTGACGAAGCCGTTAACCCTCGAGGTTCGCGGTGAGGCTTACATGTCCAAGGGAGCATTTGAAAAGCTGAACAAAGAGCGCGAGGAGCGTGGAGAAGCGTTATTTGCCAACCCGCGCAATTCCGCAGCAGGGTCACTTCGACAGCTCGATCCAAAAATTGCCGCATCCCGTCAACTGGATACGTTTGTTTACGGCATTGGCGATTTGCAAGGGGAGACAGTGGAATCGCACAGTGCAGGACTTGATTTGCTGGAGACGCTCGGCTTCATGGTGAATCAGGAGCGACGTGTATTTGACGACGTCGATGAACTGCTCGTCTTTATTGCGGGCTGGACAGAGAAGCGTCCTCATTTGCCTTATGAAATCGACGGCATGGTGATCAAGGTCGATAGTTACGCTCAGCAGGAGGAGCTTGGGTTTACTGCGAAAAGTCCACGTTGGGCCATCGCATACAAGTTCCCTGCCGAAGAAGCGGTTACGATTCTCGAAGCTATTGAAGTATCTGTGGGGCGTACAGGAAATGTCACCCCGACTGCCTTATTGAAGCCAGTCAGTCTGGCAGGTACGACCGTGAAGCGTGCTTCTTTGCACAACGAAGATATTATTCGGGAAAAAGGCCTTCTTATCGGCGATCATGTTGTCGTCAAAAAAGCGGGGGACATTATCCCGGAGATTATCGCAGTTTTGCCAGAGCGTCGCACTGGAAGTGAAGTACCGTTTGCCATGCCAACGCATTGCCCTGAATGCGAGAGTGAGCTGGTGCGCTTGGAGGAAGAAGTGGCTCTGCGCTGCATCAATCCAATGTGTCCGGCACTAATCCGTGAGGGCATGATTCATTTCGTGTCCCGAACAGCCATGAATATTGACGGCTTGGGAGAAAAGGTCGTGGCCCAGCTGTATCGCGACGGTATTATCCACAGTGTTGCTGACCTGTATTATTTGCACCAGCAGCGCGATGTTTTACTGGGTATGGAGCGCATGGGTGAAAAGTCGGTAGATAATTTACTCGCGGCTATTGAAGCGAGCAAGGAGAATTCACTAGAGCGCGTCTTGTTTGGTCTTGGTATTCGATTGGTCGGAGCCAAGGCGGCACGTGTTCTCGCGGAGCATTTTGGCAATATCGATGCCATTATGCAGGCATCCGAAGAAGAGATTACAACAATCGATGAGATCGGACCGAAAATGGCAGCGAGTCTCGTGAACTACTTCGCACAGCCGCAGGCTCAGGCAGTGATTGAGAGACTGCGGGCGGCTGGAGTGAACATGGAGTACAAAGGAATCCGCATTGAGAGTGGCACAGACCTCCCATTCTCAGGTAAAACAATCGTTTTGACCGGTACCTTGACGCAAATGTCGCGGCAGGAGGCAGAGGAGGCGATTGCGCGCTTGGGTGGCAAGGTAACAGGCAGCGTCAGCAAGAAGACAGACCTGGTGATTGCAGGCGAAAAAGCCGGCTCCAAGCTGGAGAAGGCAGAGAAACTAGGCGTGGCTGTTATGGACGAAGCAGGCTTCCTGCAAGTATTAGAGAGCAACGCCTAGGAAAACGGTGGCGACAACGGATGAGTAAGGGAAGGGACGTGAAGAGCATGAATAGCTTCCTGAAATGGGGAATTGGTGTAATAGCCATGCTGCAATTGGTTGGCTGTGGAAGTGACAGCAGTACTGGTAGTAAACAAATCAATACGAAACCACCAACAGTTACAGAGGCTGCTCTAAAAGGGAACTTGACCTATCAGGACGTATTGGAACTGGGAGCAACCGTTCACAATCTGATGATGACCGATGATGCTCGTCAAATATGGGTTGGTACGAATGCAGGGTTGTATAGCTCGGCTGGCGGTGGAACATGGGGGTCTCTCTCGACAGATTTAGAGCAGTATGCGATCGAAGGCTGGTTTGTGGACCCAGTTGATCCGAAGCAAATATTTGTCGGCGGGATTGATGGGGTTCTCCATTCAACAGATGGCGGTAAAAAGTGGACTTCTGTCAACAAGGGGTTGCCAGAGCCAGCGAATATACGCAGCTTTGTGGGGAATCGCCAAGGAGACAAAGTGCGTCTGTTTGCCTTTGTCTCGGGTGAGGGCATTTATCAATCGACGGATGAGGCCCAATCATGGAGTCTGTGGCAGCCGATGGATCAGGAAGTATTTACTATGGACTTTGATCCCGAACAAGACCGTCTCTATGTAGCGGCCCAATTCAGCTTGCTCTATAATGAAGAGGGGCAGTGGAAGACAGAGGCGATTCCCGGAGCACAGCAGATCTATTCGCTCGCCATTAACAGACGAACTGGCACTCTCGCTGTCGCAACCGAAAAAGGTATCTATGAGAAAATCAAGGGCGAATGGCGGTTGCTTGAAGCTCGTTCACCAGAAAAGCTGATTGTCATTGCTTCAGGTGGCGAGGAGACAAAATGGGTGGGAATTGGCGAATCGGCATTGATCTACAAGCTCGAAGACAATCGATGGATCAAGTGGAACGAATGATTTGTACATCGCCCACTTTTGGATACGAAAAGGAGTAATCTATGAAAGTGAAGTTTTTGACAGGATGCAGGTTCTTGACAGCTGTACTTCTTGTGATGGCATTGACTGGCTGTTCGTTGATACCTGGGGGCAAGGACAAAGCTCCTGAGCCTACTACACCGTCCTTGTCGGAGGTAGTGGAAGTATCCGAGGATTACTACGGCAGCATTACCCCGTACCAGCCAAACCAGACACGAGGAATGCTTGCTGATACGAGATATCGCATCGATTTCAGTCACCTTGAATTAGGCCTGATGGAGTTTGCTCGGGAGACATACCCGACGCCCGATTATTATTTTCAAGAAGGTCAAGTGATTAAAAAAGAGCAAGTCACCCAGTGGATCGCACAGGAAAAGACGGCCGGGCCAAACGGGAAAAAGAAAAATGGAATTCTCGTGCACGTATTGGAGCATGATTACCTGAGTAAGAAGGATAAGAGCCTGGCTGGCATGGTGTTGGGCTTGTCACTCTCGCCGAACTATAAGGATGCAACCGGTCAGGACAAGGTGTACACGACACAAGAACTGCAAGCAAAAGGTCAGCAGGTTGCAGCTCGTATCGTGCAGTCTGTACGTGCAACTAGTCCGGAAGTTCCGATCCTGGTTTTGATGTATCAAGTACCGGAGGCGAATTCCTCTCTGGTGCCGGGGCACTTCATCATGTCAGGAACAGTAGGGGCAAATGAAGCAACGATATCCAAGTGGCTGCCGATCGAAGAGGAATTTTTCCTGTTCCCAAGTCCAGAGGTTGAGCAGAAACACCCAGAGCAGTCGTTGCAGTATGACAAGCTGATGCGCCAATCCAAGGGCTATTTCCCTGAATATATCGGGATGACTGGCCTGGGACGTTTCATGGACGGCAAGCTCACGGAAATTACGATTACCGCCACAGCAGAGTATGACTCCAGAACAGAGGCTTTGCAGTTTACGCAATTTACAGCAGGAAGCATTAATCAGCTCTTCGATAAAAACGTTCACGTGAACCTGTACGTACAGTCGATGAATAAACCCTTGTCGCTCTACATTCGACCGACAAGTGGTGAGCCGTATATGCATATTTACAGACAATAAGGAAAAGCATACAACACCCGAATGATCGCCTGAAAAGGTGAGGATGTCGGGTGTCTTTTTTGTACACAAAAGATAGAGGGTTGAACAAATTTGTGAAATGTTGAACGGTATATGTACAAAAGTGTTCGGGATACTTCTTGAATCTTGTCGGTGATTTTTCTGCAAAAATGCAAACACTAATAGAGTCGAGCCTTTAATTGTTTTGTTGGTATGATCCTTGCATATGTTTTATAAGTGATCCGAACATGGAAGATATCGATAAGGAGGCGTCACAGATGCAAGTGGAATTCAAAAACGAGGCGTTTACCAATTTTAGTCTGCCAGAAAATAAAAAGGCATTTGAAGAAGCTCTCGCTAAGGTAGAAAGTGAGCTTGGCCTTGAGTATCCGCTTATCATCGGCGGAGAACGCATCACAACCGAAAAGAAATCCAACTCCTTCAACCCTTCTAATAAAGAACAAGTAGTGGGCGTTGTTTCCCAGGCTGACCAAGCACTGGCTGAGAAAGCGATCCAAACAGCTGCTAGCACTTTCGAAACATGGAAAAAGGTGCCTGCACAAGCACGTTCCCGCTATCTGTATAAAGCAGCAGCAATCATGCGTCGCCGTAAGCATGAGTTCTCTGCTTGGCTCGTAAAAGAAGCAGGAAAAAGCTGGGCAGAAGCTGATGCTGACACAGCAGAAGCAATCGACTTCATGGAATACTATGGCCGTCAAATGGATAAGCTGTCCCAGCGCCATGATCTGCCTCGTATCCCTGATGAAGACAACGAATTGTACTACGTTCCACTCGGTGTAGGTATCGTTATCCCGCCTTGGAACTTCCCTCTTGCGATCATGGTTGGTATGACGACAGCAGCTCTCGTAGCGGGTAACACTGTCGTATTGAAGCCTGCTTCTACCACTCCAGTAATCGCTGCGAAATTCATGGAGATTCTCGAAGACGCTGGCGTACCAGCAGGTGTTGTAAACTTCGTACCAGGTTCCGGTAGCCAAATCGGAGATTACCTCGTAGAGCACAACCTGACTCGTTTCATCAGCTTTACAGGTTCCCGTGACGTAGGTCTGCGTATCAACGAACTGGCTGCGAAACATCGTCCAGGTCAAAAATGGATGAAGCGTCTGGTTGCCGAAATGGGCGGTAAAGACTCCATCGTTGTTGATAACGACTGCGATATCGAGTTGGCTGCACAGTCCATCGTGGCTTCTGCATTCGGTTTCTCCGGTCAAAAATGTTCCGCTTGCTCCCGTGCTATCGTTCACCAAGACGTGTACGACCAAGTACTGGGTCGCGTAGTAGAGCTGACCAAACAACTGACTGTGGGAGACATCAGAACCAACGATTTCTACACAGGCCCTGTGGTTGACGAAAAAGCATACAACAAAATCCTCGAGTACATCGAGATTGGTAAAACAGAAGGCAAACTGGTTGCAGGTGGCGAAAAAGGTCCAGAATCCGGCTACTTCATCATGCCTACTGTATTTGCAGATGTAGATCCACAAGCTCGCATCATGCAAGAAGAGATCTTTGGCCCAGTGGTAGCGTTCTGCAAAGCCAACGATTTCGACCATGCAATGGAAATCGCGAACAACACCGAGTACGGTTTGACTGGCGCTGTCATCAGCCGCAACCGTGAGAACCTGGAGCGCGCTCGCGAAGAGTTCCACGTAGGTAACCTGTACTTCAACCGCAAGTGCACAGGCGCTTTGGTGGGTGTACATCCATTCGGAGGCTTCAACATGTCCGGTACAGACTCCAAAGCGGGTGGACCAGACTACCTCCTGCTCTTCACACAAGCAAAAATGGTTTCCGAAAAACTGTAAGCTACACAATAAAAAGCTGCCTCTTTTACAGGGGCGGCTTTTTTGTTCCTATTTTGTCCACACTAAAGACAAAATGATGGGCAAAGCAGGTGAGGGTAGCTGTTTACTTATATCGTGTCAGGACTCTCCTCGTTTTTTGTTGTGTATTTGTTGATGCCGGCAGCAAATTGGCTGGCTTGGAAAACAAAGCTACTGGATATGCCAAAGGGGAGAAAGGGACATAGCAGGCCGATCCCATTATCTGGTGGTTTGGCGATGTTTGTCGGTCTCTTATTGGTGTCAACTTTTTTTGCAGGGGCGCAAAAAACCGTTGCAGTTTTGGCAGTTGGCGGGGCCGTGCTGGTGGCCATTGGATGGTTAGATGATACGTACAAGTCGCAGAAAAAAGATTTTCCGGCAATGCCGAAGCTAATGGTGCAGTTACTGGTAGCGATGATGACATTCCTCATGGATATTCGCTTTCGGGGAGTCAATTTGATGTGGCTGGGGGGAGAGGAAGGGACGTATATCTCATTTCCGATCCTTGTTTCCCTGTTGATGACCGTGCTGTGGATCGTCGGCTTGATCAATATGGTGAATTTTTTGGATGGAGTCGATGGGCTTGCTGCTGGTGCTACCGTGATCTCAGCGGTGACCTTGTTCTTTTTGTCGATGCTCAAAGGTCAAGAATTAACGGCATTATTGGCAGTTGCATTGGCAGGTGCTGCACTCGCTTTTCTACGCTTTAATTTCTATCCAGCGAAAATTTTTATGGGTGATGCGGGTTCGATGTTTTTGGGATTCGCTCTCGGCGTGATCTCGTTGGAAGGAACGATGAAAGGGGCTACAATCATTTCATTAGTCGTGACTGTATTGGCAGTAGGCTTGCCCGTCATAGACACTGTACAGGTCATCATCAGTCGGCTCTTGGCAGGCTCCCCCATGTACCAAGCGGATCGTCGACATGTTCATCATCGGCTCATGTCCCGGGGGTTGTCTACGAAGCAGACGGTCATCATTCTGTATGTGGTGAGCTTGCTGTTCTCCGTCTTGGCAGTGTTTTTGTTTTACCGTCAATAATCAAGTAGAGTCAAAGAAAAGGAATCGATTACGCCCTGTATTTTTGGCCTGATAAAGTGCTTTGTCTGCATTGCTCAACAGCTGTTCGGCTTCGCTTGCAGATGCTGGGTAGAGGGCAATGCCTATGCTTGTCGAAAACGGTATGGCCCGGTCCTCGATCATCCACGGCTCTTGCGTCGCAAGCAGAATACGGTTCGCAATTTTTTCAACCTGACGTTCGGAGTGAATGCCGGTCAGAACGATGACAAACTCGTCTCCACCCAGACGTGCGACGATATCTCCATCTCGAACAGATGACTTGAGCCGCTTAGCCAGCATTTGCAAAAACAGATCTCCTGTGTCATGACCCCATGTATCGTTGATTTCTTTAAAGCGGTCACAATCCAAATAGAGGGTAGCGACCATCTCCTCTTTTGATTGGGCAGCACGTAGAGCATGCTGGAGCTTTTTGGAGAGGAGACGCCTGTTGGGCAATCCCGTGAGCACATCATGATACGCCATATAGGCCAGCTGTGACTCCAGGTTTGTGCGCGCGGTAACATCTCGAGTAATGGAAAATACATGCGTGCATACACCATTGCTATCGTAGACAGGCGAGAGAATGGATTCGCCAATGATGTCACCATTCGCAGTAAAGTGGATCGGACTCCCACTTTTTACTACTTGTGTGTACATGTACTGTAATAAGTTAGCTTTTTCATGAGGATAAACGTCCTCAAACTTTTTTCCGTATGCTTCCTCGCTCAATTGGGCAACGTGCATAGCGGATGGATTCATCAAGACATAGCGAAACTGATACTCCCCGTCCGCATCTTCTTCGACAGCCATGAGAAAGAACATGTCCGACATATGATCGAATAGACTGGTTAGGATATCACCATGCTGACTGATAAGTGTAGTAATATCAAGTTTCTTCACCATAACCGATATCTCCTGATAAGTGGCTTCTTGAAATGATTATAGTATAGCAAGACTGTCGAAGAAAATGATGAACCTCTGGTAATAGTGCGGGGTTTACTGGCTGTTAGCAGAAGTGGTAAAGTAAGGGTATTGTTGTTTTACGAAGGAGCATTTCTTATGGGCAAAAAGCTGCTCCCAGGTCTCATCCATCGCTTGCCACAAAACGCGATGTCACGGACTATGGGCAAAATTACCGCTACTCCCTTTAGTCGATTAGCGATTCAACGATACATAAAGCACTATCAAATTGATACGTCGATCATAGAAAAGCCGGTGTCAGAATACCGTACGCTGAAGGAGTTCTTTTCCCGACGCTTGAAGCCCGCAGCGAGACCGATTGCACCTAGTCCAGATACCATCGTCAGCCCGGTAGATGGAACTGTTTCGCAGCTGGGTGATATTTGCGAAGGTACCTTGATTCAAGCAAAGGGAAAAGAGTTCAGTGTGAGTGAGCTGTTAGGTGGCTCGGAGGAAGAGGCCAAGCGTTACTACGGTGGTAAATTTATCACCATTTATTTGAGTCCAAAGGACTACCACCGGATTCATATGCCGGTAACGGGCGATTTGAGCTGTTACTGCTATTTGCCTGGCAGACTCTATCCGGTCAACCAGCTCGGGATTGAAAACGTAGACCGTTTGTTTGCCCGCAATGAACGCTTGGTAACTCACATTAAAACAGATAGCCTGGGCGATATGGCTTTGGTAAAAGTAGGAGCCTTGTTTGTAGGCAGCGTGAAGGTCTGCTACAACACAGCTACGACGAATATCAAACACGGTCGCCAAACCCACGAGAAGATTGGTGGGACACCTCGATATGAAAAAGGGGCGGAGCTGGGCTGGTTCGAATTTGGATCAACCGTCATTTTGCTGGTGGAGTCCAACGAGCTCGAATGGGCAACAGGCGTTGAAGAAGGGAAGCCTCTCTTGATGGGGCAGGCGCTCGCGACAAAGAAGGCGGAATAACAAACGACAGAAGAGATCACAGTCCAGGGCAAATGCCTTGGACTTGTTTTTTCTTAGTTATCACTCGTGCCGTAAAACCCCTTGCTTTAGCTATGGGGATATAAGGCACTTTGCTCTGCATCCCCTGAAGGGGGTGCTAAGAGAAAACAAAATATCGTTCTTTTTTTCTGAACTCTGTTAGATATATCTTTTCTATCTAACTAATTGGTATAATTAACCATATGTGATGGTTTTGAGTAGATCAGTGGAAAGTAACTACAATGTCGTATTTGACTGTAAATATCACGTTGTTTTTTGTCCGAAGTATCGTAAAAAGGTTTTGAAAGAGCCAGTAGACATTCGATTAAAAGAGTTGTTTCTTGAAAAGGCAAAAGAACTTCGTACAGAAATTGTTGAAATGGAGATCATGCCAGACCACGTTCATTTGCTCATCAAATGCGATCCGCAATTCGGAATCCACCGAGTCGTAAAATCTTTGAAGGGCTATATATCCAGAGTGTTGTGGATGGAATTTAGACATCTCAAAAGCAGACTTCCCTCGCTATGGACAAACTCCTACTTTGTTGCGACTGTTGGAACTGTTCAACTCGATGTGATTCAGAATTACATGGAGTCCCAAAAGGAAAGGAGTGATTGAACTTGCATAGAGCCTACAAATTCCGTTTGTATCCAAACAAAGAACAAGCAACACTCATCAACAAGACAATTGGATGTACTCGCTTTGTATTCAATCACTTTCTTGCGAAACGGAATGACGCCTACGAACATGAAAAGAAAACGCTGAACTACAACGACTGCTCTGCTTTGCTCACGCAACTCAAAAAAGAAATCGAATGGTTGAAAGAAGTGGACTCCACTGCTCTGCAATCAACCTTAAAAGATTTGGATTCCTCCTACAAAAAGTTTTTCAAAGAGAAAAAAGGCTATCCCAAATTCAAGAGTAAGAAGAACCCAAAGCAATCCTATACATGCAAGATGAACATCAAAATAGTAGGAAATCGCATCAAACTTCCTAAGCTGGGATGGGTATCGTTTGCGAAATCCAGAGAAGTTGAAGGGCGAGTCCTATCGGCTACGATTAGATGTAATCCTTCAGGTAAATACTTTGTATCCGTATTGTGTGAAACAGAGAGTCAATTACTCCCAAAAGTAGAACAAAAAGTTGGGATTGACCTTGGGATCAAGGATTTCGCCATTCTCTCTACGGGTGAGAAGGTGGCAAATCCCAAATACTATCGCAAGTATGAAAAACAACTGGCAAAGTGGCAACGGATTCAATCTCGTAGACAAAAAGGCAGCAACAACCGGAACAAGGCGCGTACCAAAGTAGCTCGACTTCACGAAAAAATTGCAAACACCCGTAACGATTTCCTACATAAGCTGTCAACCAAGCTGATCAACGAAAACCAAGTGATCTGTTTGGAGGACTTGCAAGTGGAAAATATGATCAAAAATCACAAGTTAGCGAAATCCATTGCGGACGTTTCGTGGTCTATGTTGCGTATGATGTTGGAGTATAAGGCGGAATGGTACGGGAGAACGATCTCTATCGTCGGGAAGCAATTCCCTTCAAGCCAACTCTGCTCCACTCCACATTGTGGATACCGCAACAAAGACGTAAAAAACCTCAACTTGCGACAATGGACTTGCCCGAAATGTGGTACGAAGCATGATCGTGACGAAAACGCAGCCATCAATATTGAGCAAGAAGGACTTCGACTGTTGGCATAGCCAACTGAACTGTGGGACACACAGGGATAGCTTGGTGAATTTCACTCCGTTAGGAGTGACTACCCAAGAATCCCCTGCCTTTAGGCATGGGGAGTGTCAACTAATAGATGTGGCTGCGGTGGGGAGAAGAATATTTCCAGACTAGGCTCAGTGCTCATTCCTGCTGGGAAGCATGGGCTGCACGCTTCGAAGGACTTAGCGGGGAAACGCAAAGTGTGAGCCCCTCCTTAAAATTGAATTAAAAAAAGACGAATAAGGATTCGTCTCGTTTAATAAGGAAAATTGCGATACACACGCTCACCACCTATATAGAATGACAATCGACATTCTCCATTTAGGTAGATTTCACGTATAACCATTGCTTTTTGTCCGTTGTAATTAACGAATCCCTTCCCTACTTGTTTCATTTGATCCTCCGACACTCAACGTCGAGGCAGTGGCTCGATCAGATGAGCCACCGTTAAGGCCTGGTGGAAGGCAAGTTTTATATAAAAAAGCCCTCCTATTCCTTTTAAAAGGCGTAGAAAGGGCTTTTAATGGCATATTATGTTCCGTAGTGGAAGAAATCTAAACACCCCTGAGGGGTTGTCTCACGAATTCCACTCCATACCTCAAAGGACACAGCGAATGAGTGGCTTAGGCACGTGTCTTTCCAGCTCGCAAATGCGGGGAATATCACGGCAAAAAGTAAATGATAGGCCCAATTTATCCTGCTCATGCTACTAATGGGAGCATGGGGATCATGAGAGCAAGGTGTACTACTCATGCTTTGGTTGTCACATGAGCTTACAAGGACGTCCCCTGGACGTTAACTTGGCTTTGCATCGTTTTAAACAGATGTGTCAGTCTGTTATTTTTCGATATCGCAAAGTCTAAGTGAATGCCTAGATAATACCATGGAGACATGAACAAATTAATATAATCCATAAATCATGGAACTAGATCAGACAACTTTTCTGCATTCTTCGTTCATTAGGGTATACTTAGCTGTTATTTTATATTTATGTTGGTATAATTTGGCTTTATAGGGAGTATCCGTTGGTGAATTTGGGAGGGTAAAAATGAGTGTTCAAGATAGCATCTTAAGGTTGACCACGATCATCAATAGAGGATATGCATCAGAGGAAGCTACTAAGATTTTTACCGAGGAAAAACATGATGCCTTAGTCCAACAACTTGCAGAGTACATTTCACGGCACGACCATCTTATCGGGAAGGTCAATGTGACGGTGAGCCAAGCGCTTAACGACAGGGGCGTAGATCTTCACGTAGAAATGAATGATTGTAAGGTTGGATTTCAAATTAAGAGTCACTTCGATGTTACAGAAAAGCATTTTGCCGCAAATGTTAAAAGGCAATGTACGGAGTCTTTAGCGCATGGACTTAAAAAGTGGTATCAACGCATTAATTACCTAATCAATGAGTTTAGCACGTTTAAAAGTGGCTATATTGGTGTATTTGGCCCTCAGCATGCAGCTGCAAGCTGCACTATATATGAACATTACCACGCAAATGACAGAAAATGAATTTAATATCGAGTTGGATAAGTATACGATCACAAAGAGCTCGGACGAAGAAATACTCGAACAGCTTCAAAAGCTAGGGCAAACTATGCAGGAGAAGACAATAGTAAGAGAAAATACAGGTTTTTTATCCAGAATTCAATTAGATCAGCCTAAACCGGCTCTTACATGTCAAAAACTAAATTCAGTATTAAAAGATTGGAATGTGACATCTTCACAACTTGAGAAACCCATAAATGATCTTAAGCAATTACAAGAAGCGCTGGAATCAATTCCTAAACAGTCGAGAGAACTCATTGCGGCATTACTGCCAAAGTGTAAGACAGCTGATGTCTGGGATGTGAAATTGCAAATTTCGCTACCTTTTGCAGAAAGATACTTAAATATATCCCACATACAGCTGATAGATGAGATTCATATATTAGAAAAAGCAGGATTGGCTTCATATGACTATGGTTTTGACAATGATGATGTATTTAAGTTAAGCATTTATCCCGCAAATGTGGATTGGCCAGCATATACAGAAATTATGGAATTTGCGCGGGTGGAGAGTATACCATTATCACGAATTATTGTGGATCTTGATTCTCTGTTTTCGATTAATAGAAACGGAAGAAGTGAGGGGACTCTTCGTCAGGAGTACCCTTTATTTATGTAGCCAGAAAGGTGCCTTTTTGCCCAGGTGAATCATAAGGCAATAGTAACATTAACACCTATATTATTATCTATCTTTTAGTTATTGGATTTATTAACATTCATGTAAGGTTGTCTTGTTGTTATATTTACATGGTGAAAGTTAAGGATAATTCGGATTCTTACTAATATGCTTAAAGAGTATTGGTGTTGCCCAAAGAGATGCAATGAAAGACTGCCCCCCTTGGAAATGCTCATTTTATCACCAGATGAAACTGGTGATAAAAATCTTGGTTTCATTCAAAGCTTAATCATCTTGGCAACTAGAGTAAAGTATCCAGTAAAATTATTAGAATACTTTGAATTAACGCTACTATTATCGGAGCCCTCCACCCAATCTTGTTACCGCTTTTTTTCGCTGAGAAAAACCCAACTATAAAATTGATAGTTAACATTACTATGAATAATATAGAAAAATCAAATAGAAGTGGTGCCGTTAGTATTAGCATAAATTCTCCCTTCGGTTTAACCCCTCAAATTTTGAGTTATTCTCTTTTATTCTCGTATTGTCATAGGATTCCTCCTCTACTTCAACCTAGCTGAAAAGCAGGAAGGAAAAAGCCTAGCGTCAATTCAATTTTGGGGCTTAAGAGCCTGTCTTAGTCACATAATAGAACTACAGCCTCGTTAAGTTTCTTTAACGAGGCTGTAGTTCTATTACTTTTTAGTTACCAACATTCGCTTGCAATATTCTATAATCTCCACTTCCGTATAAACCAACTACTAGAGAAGTCTTATACTCTACACCATACTTTAAAGCTTTAAATAAACCTTCACTATTTACAACCCAAACACTAGGATCGAGGTAATCTATCCAAGTGTTGTGAGATTCACTATAAAATAACCCTGTCAAAGCAACATCTTTAGTAGCTCCCTTAATTTTTCCATTCTCATATGTAAATGTACCACCTAGCTCATGCTGAAAATCGAATCCAATACCACTATATCCTACTGTAGCACGATAAGCTTTTGGTTTTACAGCTAATGCCTGAAAACCTGCTTTCTGTTTTGTATCATTCAAAGAAAACGATAATGATACACTTCCATCTGTTTCACCAACATTTTCTTCAAGAAAAAGATCAGTTTCTCCAGCTTCAAGCTTTTTGTTAGCTTCAATTATTAATTTGTCAAGAGCTTCATTCAGTTGTGCAATCTCTTCAGCAGTAGGTTCTTTAACAGTAGGTTCTTGATCTGTAGATGAATTTGCAAAAGCAGCACTTGGAATCAGAAACATACAAAACATTAAAAATAGGACTAAAGTTTTTTTCATTTTAATATTCTCCTCTTCCCAAAGTTATGTTTTATACTATTTCAAAAATATACCAATGTCAAGAAAAATTGTAATATTATGGGTTTGTTTTTAATTTCAAATCATTAAATTCATAGCTGTTATCAGCGGTGATCGTCTTAAAGGGGGGACCGCTAACAAAAATGCGGATGTCGTACGTTAAGGACTCTAACCATTGAAAATCATAGGCTTGGTGTACGCTAAGACATGTCCACTAATGCTTAGCGTACGTTTTCGTAAAATGTTTGCGGTACCCCTAAAGCGGCGAAGAATCTACGGGAAGGTAGGCTGAATTTATCTAACTATTTATAATACTCCGTGATTTAGTTAAGTGATATCTATCCCTATTTGAAGATAATTGGTGAACGATGGTCAGTTAAGGTATGATAGGATAAAATTCAGAATTGACCTAAATTTTAGTTAGTATTTTAAACTTCTGATTGTAGATATAAAACTAATTTCTATGGATGTGATTACATTGACTAAGCATTCCCACATGCGTCCATTCGCAAACTTAATTACCTTAAATGAGTTGGTCAATCTAGTCATGGTTTACGTCTTTACCACAAAAAAAGAAATGGATGGCCAAAGATATGTATGAGATCGCCAGAGCGATAGTTCGTAGAGGAAACAGGAGAAAAAAGCGAAGATCTTTGGTACACCGACCGAGACGGAATGCAAAAAGCGAAACACGTTCTTAAGCGTCCACCTCTGAAAAACATCCTGAGTTGACCACTTTGGACGCGGTTTCGCTTTTTGCATGGAGTCGGGCAGTGAATCCCCCAGCGGGTGGGACAAGAAGCTGAGCGTTTTCTCCTGCTTCCTCCCACCACAACAGCCGTACAAAGTCTTTATTGGTTTTATTGGTTAATAATCAATCAATATTTTTTTGCCGAAAACATTATTTGTTTTTCCTGCCGAAATCCCCGTGAAAATTGACTGAACCTGCTGTTTTCAAGTAAGATCAAAGTTATGTGATACGATTCGGAGGTGGAAAGAATGAGTGCCATTACTCGCAAAGAAGTAGAACACGTAGCTAATTTGGCCCGTTTGCAGCTCACTGAGGAAGAAGCGGAGCGGTATACAAAAGACCTGAACGCGATTCTTGATTTTGCAGCCAAGTTAAATGAGCTCGATACATCCAATATTGAGCCAACCAGCCATGCTACAGACGTGAAAAATGTCATGCGCGAAGACGTAAACAGACCGTCCCTGCCGCGTGAGGACGTGCTGAAAAACGCACCGGATCACGAAGACGGGCAGTTTAAAGTACCGGCTGTATTCGAATAACCTACTGGATAACGAGAAGGGAGGAACCCACTGTGTCGCTGTTTGACAAGCGATTGTCTGAGATACATAGCGCTCTGCGCGCAAAAGAGATTTCGGTAACGGATCTGGTGCAGGCTTCCATCGCTAGCATCAAGGAGCATGACGGAGAAGTCAAATCCGTCCTGCATGTAGATGAAGAGGGAGCCTTGGCTCATGCCCGTCAATTGGACGAGCGTCTGGTCAAGGGAAATGAGGAACTGGGGCTTCTCTACGGCTTGCCTGCTGGACTGAAGGACAACCTAGTTACAAAAGACGTTCGCACGACTTGCGCGAGCAAATTTTTGGCGAACTACGATCCTGTCCATGACGGGACTGTTTCCAAAAAGGTGAAGGATGCCGATGCGGTCATCGTTGCGAAGCTGAACATGGATGAGTTTGCGATGGGCGGCTCCAACGAAAATTCCGGCTTTTTCCCAGCGAAAAACCCGTGGAACACCGACTACGTTCCGGGAGGCTCTTCCGGTGGCTCAGCAGCGGCAATGGCTGCGCGTCATTTTTACTTCACACTTGGCTCTGATACAGGTGGCTCCATCCGTCAGCCTGCTGCTTTTTGTGGCGTTGTCGGCTTAAAGCCTACGTATGGACGCGTATCCCGTTTCGGGCTGGTTGCGTTCGCGTCCTCGCTGGATCAAATCGGGCCTGTGACGAAAAACGTTGAGGATTCCGCCTATGTGCTGCAAGCGATTGCGGGACATGATGAATACGACTCTACCTCTGCCAATGTGGGCGTACCGGATTACCTGTCCGCATTGACTGGAGATGTAAAAGGACTGCGTATCGGCGTACCGAAAGAGTTGATCGGAGAAGGGATTGACCCTGAGGTTCGCGATGCTGTTCTGGCAGCATTGAAGCAGCTGGAGAGCATGGGTGCTACATGGAGCGAGGTTTCCATGCCGCATACGGAATATGCGGTGCCAGCTTACTACCTCTTGTCTTCGTCGGAAGCTTCGTCCAACCTGGCTCGTTTTGACGGCGTACGTTATGGTGTGCGTGCAGACAATGCGGCAAACCTGATTGATCTGTACAAGGAATCCCGCAGCCAAGGCTTTGGCCCAGAAGTGAAGCGCCGCATCATGCTCGGAACCTACGCGCTCTCGTCTGGTTACTACGATGCTTACTACAAAAAGGCACAGCAGGTGCGTACCCTGATCATTCAGGACTTCAATAGCATTTTTGCTGACTTTGATGTCATCCTGCATCCAACCACGCCTTCTACCGCTTTCAAAGTAGGCGAAAATGTAGATGATCCGGTGAAAATGTATCTGGAGGATATTTGTACCGTTCCTGTAAACCTGGCTGGTCTGCCAGCAATCAGCGTGCCGTGCGGATTCTCCAAAAACGGTCTGCCGATCGGTTTGCAGATCGTAGGTCGTGCATTTGACGAATCCACCGTATTGCGCGTAGCCCATGCGTATGAGCAAACAGCAGGCTTCTACGGTCGCAAACCGGAATGGGTGAGGGGGTAAGAGCATGAGCAAGTACGAAACCGTCATCGGCTTGGAGGTTCACGCCGAGCTATCGACCAACAGTAAAATCTTTTGCGGCTGCCCGACTGAATTTGGTGCACCGCCGAATACACATACATGCCCGATCTGCTTGGGACATCCAGGTGTACTGCCTGTAACGAACAAGCAAGCGGTAGAGTTCGCGATGAAAGCAGCACTCGCCCTCAACTGTGAGATTTCCCGCGAGACCAAGTTCGACCGCAAGAACTACTTTTATCCAGACTCGCCAAAAGCGTACCAAATCTCGCAGTTTGACCAGCCGATCGGCTACAATGGCTGGATCGACATCGAGGTAAACGGTGAGACGAAGCGCATTGGGATCACTCGTCTGCATCTGGAAGAGGATGCGGGCAAGCTGACGCACAGCGATTTTGGTGGAGAGTCTCTCGTAGACTTCAACCGCGTAGGGGTACCGCTCGTCGAGATCGTTTCTGAGCCAGACATCCGCACACCGGAGGAAGCACGTGCGTATCTGGAAAAGCTGAAAGCGATCATTCAGTACACCGAAGTATCTGACGTTCGCATGGAACAAGGCTCCCTGCGTTGCGATGCTAACGTATCGATTCGTCCATATGGTCAAGAAGAATTCGGAACCAAGGCTGAGCTGAAAAACATGAACTCCTTCCGCAATGTACAAATGGGCTTGGAGTACGAGGTACTGCGTCAGACGGAGGTAGTTTCTTCCGGTGGCAAGGTCGTTCAGGAAACGCGCCGTTGGGATGAAGCGAACAAGAAGACGTTGACGATGCGTTCCAAAGAGGAAGCGCACGACTATCGTTACTTCCCAGACCCGGATCTGGTTCGCATGCAGATTTCCGAGGAGTGGATTGAAGCGGTTCGCGCAACCATTCCAGAGCTGCCAGATGCTCGTCAGGCTCGCTATGTGAACGAATTCGGCTTGTCTAAGGATGATGCCGGAGTCATAACGATCTCCAAGGAGACGGCTGATTTCTTTGATGAGACTGTGAAAACAGGAGCAGAGCCAAAGTCAGTAGCAAACTGGCTGATGGTTGACCTGTTGGCACACCTCAACGCCAACAACCTGGTGTTTGCTGATGTGAAAATGACACCAAAAGGCTTGGGTGAGATGATCAAGCTGATCGAGGACGGAACCATTTCCTCCAAAATCGCCAAAACCGTCTTCAAAGAGATGGTCGAGACCGGCAAAGAGCCGAAGCAGATTGTCGAAGAAAAAGGACTTGTCCAAATTAGCGATGAAGGCGCTCTGCGTCAAGTCGTCGTCGATGCGGTCAATTCCAACCCGCAAGCCGTGGCAGACTTCAAGTCTGGAAACGAAAAAGCAGCTGCTTTCTTTGTAGGCCAAGTCATGAAGCAAACCAAAGGTAAGGCAAACCCGGGAATGGTAAACAAGTTGATTCAGGAAGTATTGAACAGCCTGTAGGCAAAACATACGACAGCACTTTCTCTGTAAGGGGAGAGTGCTGTTTTTTTTGTACGGAGATCTATGCTAAATAGTGGGAAAAAAGTAAGATAGAATGCGTAGCTATCATCATAATTGATTAGGAGAAATGTTCATGACACAAAATTGGAAAAGTGCAACGGCTGCTTTTGCAGTGACAACCATGCTGCTGGGAACGGGTGCCCAGGCATTTGCTGCAAGCCCGGAAATGATCTTGAAAAATGCAGAAACTCCATCAAAAGAACAAGTCAAGCTGCCTACTCGTGCGGTAGAGATTGTCGCTGCGCTGGAGAAGCTGGAGCCTGCTTTAAAAACTTTGACGGTGCGGGAAGTCTTCATTTCCGAGCAAGATGAAAATCAAGTGGTCTTGACTATGCATCATCCAGACAACATACACGAGGATGCGTATATCCTTTTTGATCGCAATAGCGGTGATATGGTTGGTTTCGAGGCTGACACCATCATCTGGGATGAGAAAGAAATAGCAACAGATGAGGCCATTTTGAAAAAAGCCGATAAAGCCGTTGAGGAGTTGCTTGGGGCGAAGAAGCGGAGCTTGACGGATGCCCCACAATTGTCAACATTCGTGGATGATGAGGAAGAGGAAATTGAATACCGAAATGTCTATTATCCGATTCTGTTGAACGGTCTGGAAATAGAAGGAACGCGTTTTGGCATAGATATAGACATGGATTTCGCCGGTCATTTAATCGGGGTCTCGTTTGAACCGCTCGATTTGAAGGGAGTTCAAGTTGCTGACCCGAAAAAAGCTGTCGCAAAAGAGGCAATCCAGAAGCAGATTTTTACACCTGAACGCATCCAGCATGGTTATGTATGGGAAGGCAGTGAAGGTAGTGAAGGCAAGTCTGGATTAGCGTATAAGCTAAGAACATCTCCAATATTTGATGCACTGACAGGCAAGCAGATCGTTGATGGATGGGGGGAAGAAAACGGGGAAGGCAAGCTAAATGCTGCCGATCTGAAAAATATTTCCTTGAAGCCCCAGGCAAAGCCATTCATTGAGAAAAATGCAACGGATACACAAATTTTAGAGCGACTGTTTGGAATAGATACGAAGAAGACGTATCCGACCTATCGAAAGGAGGAGCAGGACGGCATAATCAATCATTATTGGGCGAACTATGTTGAAGTCAATTACGCTTCTGTAATGGTAGACCAATTGACAGGAGAGATTGGCGGTTATCTATATTGGACGCATATCCCAAATCTTCCTGCTCCGCTCACCAAAGAACAGTCGTTACAAAAGGCGATTGCTTTCCTGGAGCCTTATGCTAAAAAATCCGAATGGCAAGTCGAAATGTACGAACGGATCAAACCAGAAGATCCACTGGCTCTGAAGGTTCTTTCGAATAAGGATAACAAGCAAGAGACAGAAGAAAAGAAATCTATCGAGCAGTATGGCTTCTTATTTTTCGAGAAACAAAACGGTATACCAGTCATGGAGTATTCCTATGGAGTAGTTATTGATCCAATTAAAGGACAAGTCGCAGAGTTCCTAGCCTCAGTTCCCGCAGAGGATCGCAAATATCCTGTGCTCAAACCATCCGTAACAGACCAGCAAGTTGCTGAAATTTTCGCCAAAAATGTACCGGTAAAGCTGACTTACATTTGGCCGACATCCAGTGATCATAATGCTCCCATTCTTGCCTACAAACTCGATACCAGCAAAGGCTGGCCAACTGTAGATGCGGTAAATGGATCGTTTAAATGGGGAGAGTACGAGGATTAAGAAAGAAGGAGGGGAATTAATGAAACGAAATGGAAAACGCATAGCAATCGCTTTGACAATAGCAATGATGTTGTCAGCAACAAATGGAACAGCCTTGGCTGCAAGTCCTGAAATCCATCCTAGCCACATTGCATCTGCAACAAAAAGCGAGGAAAAGCTTCCGGAGCGGGCCACTCAGATCGTAGCTGCTTTAGAAAAGCTGGAGCCTGCATTGAAAGCATTGACGAAACGAACGATTGTGAAAAGTGAGAGCGATGAAAAACTGTTAAAGCTCTACTTGAGAAGTCCCGAATCCAATGACATGGGTGCTACTGTTGTCTTTGACAGCAAAACTGGAGAGCTGTTCATGTACAGCGCTAGTTTGCCTATTTGGAAGCAAGGGGAAATTGCGACAGACGAGGTTATTTTGCAACGGGCAGAAAATGCAGTGCTTGAGTTATTGGGAGCAGACAAAAGAAAACAAATAGGCTCTCCTCAATTATCGAACGCTGTTGAAGAAGTAGACTCTGAAATTTTGACTGATCCGTTAGCAATATACCGTATTGTTTCTTATCCAACGTTACTAAATGGGCTGGAGATATTGGGAAATGGAGCGGGCATATACGTGGCGACGGATTATGCTGGTAATCTTTTGGAGGTATCCAGTACGACAGATTATGATGGTCATCTTTTGGAGGTATCCAGTACCCCATTTAATTTGAGAGGGGTCAAGGTCCCAGATCCGAAAACGGCACTGACACCAGAAGCTGTCAAAAAGCAGTTTTTCACTCCTGATCGTCTTGAATTGGGCTATGTGCTGGAAGGGAAAGATGCCAAGCCGGGCATGCAATACTTATGGATGAATAACGCTTACATCGATGCCGTGACAGGAAAGCAGATTGACTTCACTCATGGAACTGAATTAGCCGGGAATGGAAAAAGAAATCCTGACAACGTGAAGAATATTACGCTATCGCCAAAAGGAGAGCCGCTTATTGTCAAAAGCAGGGCAGATGGAGAAAAAGTCGTCGCGGGCTTGTTTGACGTGGATACGAAGGTGATGTTCACAGAATACTACACAGGAGAAGTTGATGGTGAGATCATACATTCCTGGAGCGATGAGTTTGGGTATGAAGACGTGTCTATTTCGGTGGATGCTTCTACGGGAGCGGTCACTAGTGCGGATATTTTTATGGAAACAAAAAGCTTGCCTGTTCCCTTATCGAAAGAAGAAGCCTTGAAAAAAGCAATTTCCTTCATCGAGCCATATGCCGCTAAATCCTCTACTGAATGGCAGGTTGAGATATTTGATCCATATAAACAGCCGAAATTGGCCGATTGGATGATCGAGTTGAATGAAGGAGAGGGTGAAGAGGAGGAGGACACAGGAACAGGAACGTATACCTTCATTTTTTATGAATTGCACGATGGGTTGCCTGTGTTCGACCGTTACTATTGGATGAAGGTTGATATAGAGAGTGGACAAGTAGTTACTTTCATTGTGAATTTGCCGGAAAAAGAGGGTACTCTTCCCATCTTGAAGCCATCCGTAACGGAGCAACAAGCTGCTGAAATCGTAGCCAAAAATCTCCCTGTAAAGCTGTCCTACTTCTGGCCAACCTACAAAGGCAAACAAGCTCCTTTTCTCACCCTTGTCTATACGGTTGACAAGAGCAAGAGCTGGCCTTACGTAGATGCTGTAAAAGGCACACTTGAATGGGGCGAATACGAGGAATAATTTGAACGAAAAAGAACGCAGCTTTTCTGACTGCGTTCTTTTTTCTATCCCTTTTATGTGCGCGCCTGATTTGCAGTGAGTCCCGTTTGTATTTGTTCCAGTACAGATACAGCCTCGCGCTCATTTCGCTCAATCGCCTGCAACAACGCAATTGCCTGCTTACCCTGCTCCGCATCGTTTGGCTCGCCTCCAGCAGGGAACGGGAAGAGCTTGCTTAACGTGTCAAAGTCATCAGCAATCGCCCCGTACAAGTCAGCCGCTTCTTTCATCAGCGGACGAATCTCATCAAACACAGAATCTGTCCACGTATTAACGATTTCGGTCCAGAAAAGAGAGGCGTAGCGACGTGCATCCCCGTTCACCACGGTCGTATAGGCGTTGCCATTCGGCTCAACCGTTCCCTTTTCATAGGCTTCCTGCCAAGCAGCATAGGCGGCTAGGCCATTGGCGCAGCTCTCGTCCTGCGGTTCTTCTCCACGATAATGAACGAGTGCAGATTGGAGTGCATTTGCGAGCATCGTGCGTTGATCGATTGGAAAGGCACGGTCGATGGCAAGCACAAATAGCTCCTCGAGGATACCCCGCCCCAAGTTTTCATAGGGAATGGTACTGTCGTTTCGGCAGTTGTCGCCTGCGTAAAACACTCTTTTTTCATCATCATAGCCGTAGATCAATCCGAACTCTGGCATGAATAGGTCCCAAGTAAGCACAGGGTGCCCTTTGTCGATGGAGCGGTGAACCAGCTCCAATGCTTCTGGCAGGAGGACAGACAGCTGACGCTTTTCGCGTGCCTCCGGGGTCAATAGCGAGGGAGCAACTTGATTGGCATTCATGCTTGGTTCGCAGGAAAGATGATTCGAGCTGACGGCACGAGATTCAAAGCCCATGTTTTTCAAACCCTGCTGCAAGACTCGCTGAAAGTGAAACATCGTCGGGCCAGCAATATGAATAGTTTCAGGAACGATCGTCAGGCGAAAGGCATGCCCGCTCAGTCCAAGAATCATCGGCAAAGACATTTTGCGTTCGGTCGATTCTACCAATCCGTATAGTGCTGCTGCGCAAGTAACCCAAGTAGGCATCGTGAATGCTTCTGGCTTATTCAATACTGCTTGTTTCATACTCCCCGCAACCTTTCTCGTCTTCATGTATTGATCAACAACGACACGAGTTTTTTCCTGAATCAGTTTTTTGCGAGAACGCGATAGCACTTGGTAGACATTCGCCTGAGACATCTGGAACATGTGGGCGATCTCATGGGGGGCCAAATGATCAAAAAAATGAGATTCCACGATGCGTCTCTCCCGAGGATTGAGGCAGTACAGCAGGCTCCTGATTGTCTCAAACAGTTCACGCCTCACCATGACCTCTTCGGGATTAGTGTGCTGCGCAGAGTGTGACCAAGACCGTCCCAGCCTGTGCAGGATACTATCGAGGTCCTCCCAGTCAGTCGGCTCCTGCTCATGCGTTTGTTTGCCCAGACTTGAGAAGACGGTCTCCCTTTTTTGCGCCCCCTTCGAAAGCCGTGTGTACGCCTGATTACGTACAATCCGGTGCAGCCAGGGAAGGAAACGTCGGCTGTCCACCAGCGTTCCCAGGTGCAAAAAGGCGCGAATGAGAGCATCCTGAACGATGTCTTCAGCAAGAAAGGCTTCTTGTGTGTACGACCGTGCATAGCCGTATACTTTGGAGCGATGACGCCTGACCAGCTCGCTAAACGCCTCCTGATCTCCCGCTTTTGCCTGCTCTACCAAAGTCTCGTCGTCTGTCTGGCCTTGTTCTTCTTGAGTCTTAGGCTTGATAACCAAGTGTTCCATCGCAAAAACTCCTCGTGATTTGTTGATTTACTATGTAGACTTCTGGTTCACGGATTATCTGACACGGGATGCGAAAAAATTTCGGAGTTTTTTAAATCGTTCTGTCTAGTGTATCAGACAAATAAAGGCAGTAGTTTTTCCAATGGCAGATGACAAAGCAATTTGTAACAATTTCCACTCTCCCCTATAATGAACGTACAGGAAGAAAAAGGAGGATGGAAGTACATGAAGCTCATTTCTGTTGCAGGAGAAAATGTAGCACCTGGAAAAGGTGGATCACCGTCTGATACATTTGATCGTTCCATGTCTACGTGGCAAGAAAATGGTCAAGAAAAAACAATAACGGTCACCTATGTGCGTTATTTTGGCAAAGTGCTCGCTGAGCGGGGCATTTACGATCAAGAGGCAGAAGGTGTTCCTGTCAGCCATTTGGTAGCGACTCTGTTTCTAGAAAAGAATCCTGAGGCAAAAGAAACTCGTCATTATATAAACGATACGGAGGCTTTTGTCGCGCTGTTTGAAGGCTTTTCCCTGACCAAGTGGAAAGAGCGTTATCTGCTGTAGGATACGAGGGTTACAGCATTCAAAGTCAAAAGATTCTGATTCGCCAAAGGCACATACGGGTAACTTTTGTGAGGGCATGCTAAGGGCAACCAATTATTGGAGGGAATTAGCATGTTTTCTATTTGGTTGCCACTGGTGATGACGTCTTCTGCGCTTCTTTTTGGTGCAATCCCTTCGCATATCCCTACGACTACCTCGGCGGCGTGGATGGTTGCCGTGCAGGAGTTTGATGCGTTTTTGCAGGACTGGAAAAAAGGGAAGACGCTTGTGAACCTGCGTCACCCGCTGTTTGATCTCACGGGAGTGTCAGCGGTGTCAGGAATAATGGAGATCATCCGTTTTTCGGGAGAGGCTCACGGGCAAGCGGGAGAAATCACTCTTTCGTTTTACACATTGGAGGGCGACAAGGTCTTTTCGCCCCCAGGCTCCGTGTCTGTCGGGCTAGTCGATGAGCAGCGGCGGAAATTCCATGTCACTGGCACCATACCACGGGTTTTGCGCGGGCGGACGGGTGTCGTACAAGTGACGTTTACGGGAGAAAAGCGGGCGTCGTACTTACTGAAGGTACGATTCTAGTGAAAATACGGGAGAGGAGGGGCTGCTGTTGATTGAGGTCAAGGATGTTAGCAAGCGATTCAAGGAAATCGCAGCGGTCCAGCATGTATCGTTTCGCGTCGAGGCAGGCGAGGTTTACGGACTTCTCGGCGAAAACGGTGCGGGGAAGACAACGACGATGCGCATGATGGCGACAGTTTTGAGCCCGACCGAGGGAGATATCGAGATTAGTGGGTTTTCCGTTCGGCAGCAACCGCTTGAAGTGCGCCGCAGAATTGGCATTTTGTTCGGGGGAGATGTGGGTCTTTACAACCGTTTGACAGCGCGGGAAAATATCGCGTACTTCGGTCGTCTATACGGATTGGAGCAAGCGAGGCTTGAGGAGCGGATACACAGTTTGAGCCGGATGCTTGAGATGGATGATTTTATTGACAGGCGAGTAGGGGCCTTTTCCCGGGGAATGAAGCAAAAGGTAGCGATTGCCCGGACGCTCGTACATGATCCGGATGTCATTTTGTTGGATGAACCGACGACAGGACTGGATGTAACGGCTGCTACAATCTTTCGAAGAATGGTCAGAAAGCTGCAAGAAGAGGGGAAGACGATTCTATTCTCCAGTCACAACATGGGCGAGATTAACAAGCTGTGCAAAAGAGTTGCGCTCATGCACAAGGGTAAGCTGCGGTTCTCCGGAGGATTGGATGCGTTGCGCGAGCAGTTTGGGACAGAGGATCTGGACGACATTTTCATGGCTGTCGTGGAAGGGAGCGAAGGCTGATGGGCTCGCATGTCGTTTGGACCGTACTGAAAAAAGAACTGATGGACTTGTTTCGCGATCGCAAGGCGTGGATAGGGACGCTCCTGGTGCCACTACTCGTCATTCCGTTCGTCTTCTTTTTGTTGGGGACGTCATATAACAATGTGGAAAAAGAGGCGAGGGAGTACATCCCATTAGCCGTTCAAGGATCATCCTCATTGATTACGGTTTTGCAAAAAAATCCTGCCGTTCAAATCCTGGAGCCGTCCAATCCGGAGCAGGCCCTGCAAGCAGGCCAGCTGCGCGCTATTTTGACGATTCCGGCTGGCTTCGACGAAGAGATTGCGGCGGGAAAAACAGCACAACTATCAGTTGCCTATGACTCCACCAATCAAAAATCTGTCTATGCTCGTACGTTGATCGAGCAGACAGTAGAGGCTTACAGCAAAGACGTCGTAGCGAAAAGGTTGTACCAAGCGGGCTTGTCCGAGCAGACCATTCAACCGATTGTCTCTACCTTTCAAAATACAGCCTCTGAGGAAAGGAAGTCGGGAGGGATGCTGGCTGGCATCATTCCGTTGATGCTGGTAGTCTCGCTCGCATCGGCGGGAATGGCCGCAGCGAATGATCTCGTCGCGGGTGAAAAAGAGCGGGGAACGCTCGAATCGCTGTTGACGGCGCCGATTGCAGCCCAGCACATCCTCACGGCAAAGCTGTTGGCTGTCATGACTATGAGTACCATGGGGGCAGTAGCGTCGCTAATTTCTGTCACACTGGCCATGCGTCTGGGACCAATGGGGACGGAAGGAGAGCATTTTACACTCGCCTTCTTCTCGCCTGTCACTTTGTTGATGCTCATCGTGACTATTTTGTTGTTGGCGGCGCTCTTTGCAGGATTGGAGCTTGTTTTGAGTACGATTGCCAAGTCTTTTAAAGAGGGGCAGACGTACATGAGTGCTGTCATATTTTTGGCGATGGTTCCCTCGTACATGCTGATGCCAGTCAGTCCGGTCGACATCCCTGCGCATTACTACGTGATGCCTGTGTTTAACGGTGTCGCACTGTCCAAGGAAGTGTTTTATGGCAAGGTCGACCCGATGCATGCAGTCCTGGGGATTGGTTCCTTGCTTGTCTATGTGGTTTTCACTATTTTTCTCGCGTCGCGTATATTCCGCAGAGAAGGGGCGGGGTTGAAGCACTGATCGTAAAATTTTCAGCCCTGTCGCATCACTCGTCGCTGTCATTTCGAGAAAGCTGGTGAAATGTTGTGAATCGGCTGTATGTCGGTGTGTTATATATTTTCGGCTCAGCTGCTGGCTTTGGCGTCATGTCTATTTTCGCTGTGTACGCCTACGAAGCGGGTGTGTCTGTTTCGACGCTCTTGTTTTTGCGATTTTTATTGGCAACTGCTCTGTTTTTTGGTTTGTTGCTCTGGCGCAAGGAGTCGCTTCGCTTGGATAAAAGACAGGTGCTCGCGTTGTTTTGTCTCGGTGGGATTTTGTACACCCTGCAATCCCTTAGCTTTTTCTCTGCGGTACAATACATCCCGACCTCAATGGCGGCCTTGCTGCTGTACACATTTCCGGTGTTTGTTGCCATATTGAGCTACTTCGTCGAGAAGGAGCGGCTGACGAAAAAGTCTGTCATCGCCATGCTGATTACACTCCTTGGTCTTGGACTGGTACTGGGTTTGTCATTTGGGGGGATTCAGCCAGTTGGCGTATTGTTGGCTCTTGCTGCGGCGTTGTTTTATTCCGTTTACATTGTGGTAGGGAATCGAGTGGTAAAAGGCGTTTCCTCCTATGTAACATCTGCGTACATCGCCCTGTTTGCTACCATTTCTACTTTTTTCCTTGCGCTAAAAGACGGAGGTGTCAATCTGTCTTTTGCGGTACAAGGGTGGTGGGCACTGCTGGGGATCGTTGTTTTTTCTACAGTGGTCGCCATCAGTTTTTTCTTCCGTGGCTTGCAACTGATCGGGTCAACCAAAGCGTCGGTGCTAAGCACGCTGGAGCCTGTTGTCACGTTTGGATTTTCGGCGTTGTTGTTTGGCGAAGCTTTTAGCCTGCTCCAGTTGTTGGGGGGATGTGCGGTGCTCGTTGGTGCTGCACTGATTGTTTCGGGGAAAGGCAGCGAGCCAGAGGTGGCACCCAGGCAGGCATCCTCCTAAAGCTATACCAAAAAGACGCTCTTGCTGTGAGGCTTCACATGCAGGAGCGTTCATTTTTTTATATGTGGCCGATCAGGATTCGTGCATCTGTGAACGGATTAACCAGCCCGCACCGTACACACCCGCATCATTGCCCAGTCGAGCAGGAACGATCTCTGTGGACTCGACGACGTAGGTGAATGGAACGAAGCGTTTGAATGATTCACGGATTCGGGAAAAGAGGAAGTCACCTGCAGCGGCCACGCCTCCACCGATCATAAACTTCGCAGGATTGAGGACATTCGCCAAATGAGAGAGAGCGAGACCGAGATAGAGCGCCACTTGATCGATAATCGCGAGAGCCGCTGCGTCTCCTGCTACGGCTGCTTCGAGGACATCCTTGGAGGCAATGCTTCCTTTGGTGGCTAGGACAGCGGCAAGCGCCGGGCTTGATCCGTTTGTAGCGGCAATTCGTCCTTCACGAATGATAGCAGTCGCAGACGTATATGTTTCGAGACAGCCTGTTTTGCCGCAATTGCAAGGGGCACCGCTATCCGGGGTCATGGTGATGTGCCCGATTTCGCCCCCAACACCATTGATGCCATGGATGACCTTTCCACTCAAAATGACGCCTCCACCTACACCTGTGCCGAGTGTGATGAAAACGAGGTCTTGTGCACCTTGGCCTGCACCTTGCCACATTTCCCCGAGGGCTGCGACATTGGCATCGTTGTCCACCGCGACTGGCAAACCTGTAAGGGCTTCCAATTTTTCTTTTAATAAAACGGGTTGGCGCCAGTGAAGATTCACTGCTTGGAAGACGATTCCCTTCCCACCATCGACGGGTCCGGGTACTCCTACACCGATTCCGTAGACTTGTGAAAGAGAATAGTCATGCTGCGCAAGAAGATCATGAGACATGTCTACGATTTTTTGCAAAATGCCATCCTCGCCGTCCGCAACAGGCGTCGGTTCTTGCATTTTTGTCACCAGCTCTCCGTCTGGCGTAATCAAAGCCATCTTGATTGCAGTGCCACCCACATCTACTCCCACGATGATCTTCTTCACAAGCGTCTCCCCTATCTCCTTGTTTTTCCATCTTTTTCTATCTTATCACGCTATATGGAGCATAGCGATTCCCAAAAATGGCTATACAGGATATGATGGAAGAGAGTACCCCCGTGAGCGAGGGAAGGAAGAAGGGATCTGCCTTGAAACGAGCCAGATTAATCTACAATCCAAGCTCCGGCCGGGAGATCGTGCGTCGGCGATTGCCGGAAATCCTCGATTTAATGGAGTCGGCCGGATATGAAACTTCATGCTATGCGACCAAAGGGGAAGATGATGCGACAGAAGAAGCTGCTCGTGCAGTAGCTCGCGGTTTTGACGTCATCCTGGCCGCTGGTGGAGATGGAACCATATATGAAGTCGTAAATGGGATGGCAGAGCATAAAGCGCGTCCATCTCTTGGAATAATCCCCTGCGGAACGAGTAATGATTTTGCCCGGGCGGTCGGTATACCGAAATCGATCACACGTGCAACCGAGATTGTCGCCAAGGGCAAGAAGAAACGCATTGACCTGGGGCGCATCAACAACCGCTATTTCATGAATATCGCGGGTGGCGGCTCGCTGACGAATTTGACCTATGAGGTCCCGAGCAAGCTGAAAACGCTAATTGGACAAATGGCGTATTACGTGAAGGGCTTGGAGAAGCTGCCGTCGCTGCACCCGATCCGTGTTCGTCTGGAGAGCCGCAAAGAGGTACTGTTAGATGAAGAGATCATGGTATTCCTCATCGCCAATAGCCGATCCGTAGGCGGCTTCGACTGGCTCGCGCCAGAAGCGGACTTGTCCGACGGCAAGCTGGATGTCATCGTCGTGAAAAAGACGAATATCGCGGAGTTTATTCGCTTGGCGACACAGGCAGTTCGCGGCGAACATTTAAAGGACCCGAACATCCTGTATTTCCAGGCAGATTATATCAAAGCCACTTCACCGGGCGGAGAGACGGTCCAGCTCAATCTGGACGGTGAGCTGGGTGGACAGCTGCCTTGCGTGGTGGAAGCTTTGCCGGGGCATATCGAGTTGTTCGTCCCGTAAGAAGATAGTAAAATGAATAGCAATAGCCGTGGGGATGCCGCTTTTCGCTGTGCATCCCTGCATGTTTCCTGGAGAAAAAACGAAAACCTATAGAGCAAGATAAAAGGAGCAATAGATAGTGGCGAAGACAACAAAGAAGCGGCGCGGTCCGCACCCGACAGCCAAAGTGGAGCTGGACGTCCCAGTACGTGTCGGACAAACCGTGGAAGTGGAGATAACCGGACTGAACCATGAAGGAGCAGGAGTCGGTCGGATTGAAGGATATACGCTGTTCGTAGATGGCGCACTTGCAGGAGAGCGAGTTCATGCGCGTGTCGACCATGTGAAGAAAAACTTCGGCTTTGCCAAGCTGACAGAAGTAGTAGAAGCGAGTACCCATCGCTTCCAGCCACCCTGTCCGCTGTACGACCGTTGCGGAGGCTGTTCGTTGCAGCATCTCGCTTACGAGGAGCAACTGCAGCACAAGCAGCAAATCGTGCGGGACAACCTGCGGCGCATTGGCGGTTTCCAAGTCGAAGGGGAAGGGGCCATTACCGTTCATCCGACACTCGGCATGAGCGATCCATGGCGTTATCGCAACAAGGCGCAAGTACCGATCGGCGAGGAAAACGGGGCGTTAGTCGGAGGTTTTTACGCGGAGAAATCCCACTCGATCATCGACATGAACGAATGCCTCATCCAGCATCAGATGAATGATGAAGCAGTGGCAGCCGTGAAGCAGGCGGCGACCAAGCTGAATATCACGGCATATGACGAGGCTCGCCATACAGGCTTGCTGCGTCATGTGGTTGTGAAGGTAGGCGTCAAGACGGGGGAAGTCATGGTCGTGCTCGTGACGACAGAAGAGCAGATTCCACAGCGCGATCAGCTGGTGGAAGCGATTCGTGGACAGGTAGCTGGCGTGACGAGTATTGTGCAGAACATCAACCCGGACAAGACCAACGTTATTTTTGGCAAAAAGACCGTGACGCTCTGGGGTAGCGATGTGATTTACGATTATATCGGTTCGATTAAGTTTGCCATTTCGGCGCGTTCGTTTTATCAGGTTAACCCTGCGCAGACCGAGGTGCTGTACAACAAGACGTTGGAGTACGCGGGTGCGACTGGTGCGGAGACGGTGATTGATGCGTATTGCGGCATCGGGACGATTTCGCTGTTTTTGGCGCAGAAGTCCAAGCATGTGTATGGGGTAGAGATTGTGCCGGAAGCGATTGAGGATGCGAATCGGAATGCGCAGATAAATGGCGTGGAGAATGCGACGTTTGAGGCAGGGCCTGCGGAGGTTGTCATTCCTGCTTGGAAAGAGAAGGGCATACGGGCGGATGTGATTGTCGTTGACCCACCGCGCAAAGGCTGTGATGAGGCGTTGTTGACGACGATTTTGGAGATGCGGCCGGAGAGAGTGGTTTATGTTTCGTGTAATCCTTCTACGTTGGCGAGGGATTTGAAGGTGCTTGCTGACAGCTACGCGGTGAAGGAAGTGCAGCCGGTGGATATGTTTCCGCATACAACACATGTTGAGAGTGTTGCGTTGCTTGTTCGGAATGAAACAGCTTGCTAAAACCTTGTTGAATACTAGATTTATACGTGTGGTACAGTGGTTTTGGATTAGGTGTAACAGGTTGATATTTTGCCTGTTGATGTGAAATTGATGTGAAAACGTGAATAGTATTCGACCACAGAATAAATAAACAAAAAGAAGGCGCTGAGGAGTAGCTTGTCCTTAGCGCTTTTTCATGCTCTGTTTTTGGTGTTAAAAGCTCAAACAAGGATAGTGTTTCAAACTCCCAAAGCTCGGCATTTTGCTGCTGCGGGTCCTTCCGACAGGGTAGGCCCTATGCAGGTCTAACGAGTCCCGAAATCTGGCTGAGAGTGATTAAAATAAATCACTGTGCATGTTATGCATGATAGGATGGACGAACTCAAGATTAACCCTTGTCTTTTAAAGGTTTCGATTAGATCGGGTATGTGTTAATTGCACAATTGGTATGAGAAAGTGCGCGCTTCAGGAGGATGAAATAGTGCAGCCCATGTGGATAGGGCAATGGTATTTTTGGGCATCACAAGCTGGCATTAAGAACACCACCGCCGACTATTTGAAGACCAAATAATGTTAATAGATGTTGACTTTAACATACACAAGTCTTACAATTAGATTAACAGATCCGGCCCGCGCCTCTCCAATGGAAGCGTAAAGTGGGCCGGACATTATTTTTATTGGGGTGATTATTGTATGACCAATGTCACAGTAGAATTAAAACCCCCAACTACATTTGAGGAACAACTCAATATACTACGCACTCGAGGCGTAGTAATCCCCGATGAAGAGTACTCCATTTCTATTTTAAAGCGGATCAACTACTACCGTTTTACCGCCTACGCCCTGCACTTCAAAGAAAATGATACATACTTCCCTAATACAACCTTCAATAAGATTTATAGACATTACGAGTTTGATGCTAAGCTTAGACAACATTTAATGAAGATGGTTGAACATGTTGAAATCTCTTTCAGAACACATATTGCATATACACTTGCCCATAGTTATGGTGCAGAGGGATACAAATCAGAATCAACGTTTTTTAATCCAAACTGGTGTCAGGATTTTAACACGGAACTTCGTAAATGTATTGATAAATCTAAGGATCCTTTTGTACTTCATCATTTGTCAAAATACTCAGGTAGGTTTCCTGTTTGGGTAGCAATTGAAGTGTTGACGTTTAGCTGGCTATCTAAATTATTTAAGAATCTGCGGAATAAAGATAAAAAGGAAGTATCTAGGTATTATGGTGTGCATTTTAATGAAATATCAAATTGGCTTCATGCTTTGACAATAATCAGAAATAAATGCGCTCATTATAGCAGACTGTTTAATGATAAATTGCCAATGATTGTAAAGTTCCGAGAAGACGACAAAAAGTATGAAATTAAGAATAATCTATTGTATGCCATGATCTTTAACTTGCAGCATCTAATACTTGAATCTTCAAGTTGGAATGTCTGGGTTATAGAATTGGAATCCATTGTTGATGAATACAACGATGTGGACATTAAGTTTTTAGGATTTCATGAGCAGTGGCGAGAGCAACTAAGGAAACAGGGATAACTGATAAGAAATTTGATATCCAAGCAGTGATAATTTGATGTGAATTTGATGTGAGACATTAACATCACTGGGTATAACATCGTATAATAGAACACAAAGCGAATACTGGGAAGCTTGATTTAAAAGGGTTTCAATGGACTGTAACAGAAGGTGAAAAACCAAGGAGTGACCCCGCTTACGGGGCATGTGGAATGTTGCTCACTGTTAGTACGGAAGGACAACTAAATCGGAGATGTATTGGCGGAAATAGTAAAGAGGGGCCTAGACCCCTCTTTTTTTTTCGGTCTCAGGTGGTCACATGATTTTCAGCTAACGTACCCGTTACTTTAATAAGATACTACCAATGAGCCTGAAGTTTGTTTCCGTTTGGGTCAAAAAAGTGAAAAAAGAAATGGCCATTAGCTTCTTTCGGGCTTTGAACATATATTACATTACTGTTATAATACATATGTGAAATATAAATCATGAGGAGTCTCTCCATGAAACAACTTTCGAATGTTGAATTTATGCTGTTGCAAATCATCGCGGAATGTAATCAAGTGTCAGGTTACGACATCAATAAATTAATCGATCAGCGCGGCTACCGGGAATGGGCAAATATCGGCACGACTTCGATATATACAGGACTGAAGAAATTGAACGAAAAAGGATTGATCGAATCCGAGGATTCCATTGAGAAATCCGGTAAGGGACCTATGCCGATACGATTTTTCATGACAGAAGCCGGTATAGACACACTAAGAAATGAAATCATTGTCAGCCTGTCTTCTTCGCGAGAACGCGACCCCCGGTTCGATCTTGGACTGGCTGCTTTGCCTTTTGTCAAGAAGAGTGCAGCCATTGAAGCATTGCGGCAACGTCTGGATTTTCTTAAAGAGATTTCGAAACAGATCGGGCGAAAGTACGAATCGCAAGGAGGCGTTCAATTGCCGTTGCACGTAAGAGCGCTTTTCCTTCATGCTATGAGTCTTAATGAGCACGAACAATCGTTCACCTCTCATCAAATCAACGAATTATTGGAGGAGATGAAATAACATGGCTACAATCATTGAAGGTTTCGTTCCTTATCAAGGTGAACATTGCGAGACGACGACTATGGGGAATTTGCTTCAATTTGCGGGTGTCCAGCTTTCGGAACCCATGTTATTCGGAATCGGGCAAGGATTGGGATTCATTTATTGGGATTCGAAGGGGATGGACTTTCCTTTTATTGGGGGGAGAGTGAAGCCTGATGAATTGACTGCTTGCTTAGCCACGCGCCTCAACTTGACCGTCAGGATAGAAGAAACTTCGTCTGTTAACAAAGCTTGGCAGAACGTACAGAGCTTCATCGAACGCGGCATTCCGGTTGGACTTAAACTGGACTCTTATTATTTGGATTATTTCACAAACAAAGTACACTTTGCCGCTCACTATGCGGTGATCTATGGGATGGATGACGAATACGCCTACATGGCGGATACGAAACAGCAGGGCGGACTGGTTAAGACGCGTTTGGATCATTTGGCCATGGCACGCAATGCCAAGGGGTCTATGAGCTCCCGAAATCGTTCCTTCACGATTGAGTCGGTTGGTGCCCTTTCGCCGCTTGTACCTGCTATTCGAGCATCCTTAACCCAGAATGCTTATGACTATTTGAATCCGCCCATTCGAAATGTCGGGAATAAAGGCATTATGAAAATGAGCAGTGAAATTCTAAAGTGGCCTGAGCGCAGTAAAAATTTTGAGCATGATCTATGTTTAACTGCGTTGTTAATGGAAAGAGCGGGAACCGGCGGTGCATTGTTTCGAAATCTGTATCGCGATTTTCTCAAAGAATGTACCGATCTGCTCGAAGATCCAAAATTAGAGCAGGCATACTTGATGTTCGCGGAAATCGCTCCAATGTGGGCTAGTGTTTCTTCTTTGATCGACCATGCAGGAAGAACAGGAAGCTACCAGGAGCTAAAACAGGTTTCCAAGTTTTTAGTCGAGATTGCGGATAAAGAACGAGCAGCTATGGAATTATTGTTGTAATTCCTTAGGTAGTTAAAGTGTCCACATCGTATAGTTGTGTTCACACTGAACACATGTAGACTAACAGGCAGGATAATGAAAGCGCAAGATCTTGAAACGTAAGTTCCCCTATACTAAAAATGCTAATTTAAATGGCAACTAGTTGTGACGAAAGATGGGGGAACGAGCATGAGTAACAAGGTAAAAGGATTGTTAACGAACACAGATTTTCGCAGACTCTGGATTGGGCAAACGGCATCACAGTTTGGGACGCAGGTTGCATTGTTAGGAATGCCATTAGTGGCAGCTCTCTATTTAGGGGCCAGTCCCATGCAAATGGGGTTGCTTGGTTTTGCCGAGTATGCGCCATTTATCATTTTCGGTTTGCTCGCTGGTGTATGGATAGACAGATTTCCCCGGCGACCAATTCTTGTCGCCGCTAATTTTTTCAGGGGTGCATTACTGCTCATTGTGCCGCTGACAGCCTTAACTGGATTCCTGAATATGACCGGTCTATATTTAGTAGCCTTCATAGTGGGTATCTGTACTGTCTTTTTTGATGTTGCCTATACATCCTTTTTGCCTTCCATTGTGAACAAGGAGCAGCTTGTTGATGGGAATAGCAAGCTAGAGACAAGTAAATCTACTGCACAAATTGCTGGGCCGGGTTTATCAGGTGGACTGGAACAGTTACTCACCGCTCCTTTTGCAATATTGTTCACGTCGGTATCCTTTTTTGTATCCGCAGTGTACATAGCCCGGATTCGCAAGGTGGAGACAGTCGTGACAGATGCGAAAAAACCAAAAAACATGTGGCTGGAAATGAAAGAAGGGCTGCATACGGTTTACACAGAACCGTTGCTGTGGGGAGTGGTACGCTGCTCAACAGTCTTTAACCTTTCCTGGAATGTTATTTTTAGTGTTTATGTTCTGTATGCATCGCAAGAACTCAAAATCAGTGCGAGCATTCTTGGCATCATTTATGGAACGCTAGGAGTAGGGTTCCTATTTGGCTCTATGCTTGCCCAAAGGGCTGTACGTCGTTTTGGAGTAGGTCCAACAATTGTGGGCTCCGCTACGATCGCAGCAAGTGGTGGTTTGCTTGCTCCATTAGCAGTAGGATCAGAATTAAGTATTGCGTTGATTATGATGACGGGACAGCTTCTTTTCGGAATGGGTGTCTCAATGTTTAGCATTAGTACCGTCAGTTTACGTCAAGTAATTGTACCCGATGCCCTGCAAGGTCGCGTGAATGCTACATTTCGATTTATCTCGTGGGGTTCTTTACCGCTTGGTTCGTTAATTGGAGGGATGATAGGGGGGACAATGGGTTTACGGTTCGCTTTATTTGCGGGTGGCATTGGATTGTTAGCTTCGGCTTGTACCTTATTGTTTACCCCATTTTTACAACTACGTGTGAAATCATTTCATGAATTAACATTGGAAAAAGATGTGTCTGTAAAGAGCTAAGGAGTGCATTAAGAAGTATGAAATTAACAGGGTTCGATAGCAGGGGCGGAGAACCCTCTTCTTTTTGTACGATTGTGCTATTTATTATATAAGGAACAAATGGAGCACAATCAGTTGCTGCCAGTATGTCTTAAAAAGGCAGTATCTGACTTATCACTAGACATGTTCACCTAACCAAAAATAAGATTCACCAGCGACTTTATAATCCAAATGCTTAGAACCATAGCAAAGTATTCAAGAATTATGAATTTCCAAGTAGCATTATGCTTACTTAACCCGTATCTAAACAAACTGAAAAAGAATATGCCTCCAGCAATTTCAAGCAGCTCTATGAAACTAAAGACAGATTCACTCATATATCTTTACCACCCCTCTTCCCTCGATGGATTTGCAGTATGTCAAAAGGATAAAATAAAGCAGAACGTAGCTGACCCTGGCTATTAATTATGTGACAAATTCTTATGATAGAGAATTGGATTTCTTTTGTACCTTGATAAGCTCGAAATGATGTCTCTGTTTAATCATATTACACTTAGTGAATACTGCTTTATGGCCCTACGCCCTTTCAAAAACTCGGTTAATTGCAACAAGGAGTCGGCGAAAATGTCGACTCCTTTCGTTTGATTAAAGAGTGGCAAAATCGCCCCTTGTCAATCGGTATATGCTGTTTTTTTCTTAGATGCTATTCACTTTAAAGTAAAGCAGGACGGGGCAAGCCAGACCCCATCGATTAGATTCAAACGCCCGCGCTAAAATCAGCGTAGGTCAAGCATTTCGCTAAATGGTAATGCATTTTTAATAACCCCTCAATTTAAAAGAGTTATTAAATTTCTACGTAGACTGTTTCGTTAGAATCAGTTTTCTTTACTACACCACCAACAACAACAGTTTTAGTTAAAACTCCTTTGATATTAATCCCAAGTGATCTGCCACCATCTAATCTCTTGGTGGTATAACTTGATTGTTTCCATGTATAAGCGCCATCTCCAGTAGCTGACGATTTGACGCTAACCAATTCGATTAAACCACTACTATTTTTGGTATATCCAAGAGTAGCTGATAGCTGGGCATCGCTAGTTGAGGTAAAGCTACCAGTTCTGACAATAATCTGACTATTAGTTGCTAATGTTTTCTGTTCTGACGACTCTAAATATTGAGCTGCATCTTGAATAGAATTGAACTTAGGAGGTATAGCATCTTCTGGAATTTCTGTAACAGTTTCAAGATTGAATTGTTTATCCAATTGGTCAAATGTTGAAATAGAAGATGTATCTGAGGTGTCGATACTTGGTTTTTCTGCAAATGCAGAAGGGATGAACAAAGCTGTTACTAATGCTGTGGAAGACACAATTCTTAGTACATTTTTTTTCATAAACTCTCTCCTATTTGGAATATTTGTGAAACTACGGATTATAGTATCATGAAAATATATAATTTCAAAACATTTCCTGAATACCCAAATATCGTTACTTACTTAAAAACTCTATATGTAAGTCACTACAAACCAAATGCACTAGACTGTTAAATACAAAAGCGAAGATTGAAACGGCGGACTTACGACTTCCGTTCTTCTTTCCAGGGTGGATATTGCGCCAGATCAGTAGCAAGGCCTACGAAAAAGAGCAGGAGGCAGCTAAAGAACTGAAAGTCAACGGGATAAGGATTGTAAAAGAAAAGTTCGATAAAGGGGACGTCATTTGGTCGTATCGAGGTAGTACGGATATTTTCCGGAACAGCGAGGGCAAGTTACGGTCTGAGGTACAGAGAAGATCAACGAAATAACTAAGCAGATGATGGGGGAAAATAAAGATGCCCCAACTTCAAAAAAATAGGGGACGATTGGGGACGAACTTCACTTGGAATCCCAAAAATTCACTCAGAAACGAACGTATGCGAACAAGAAAAACCCTTGATTTTCAAGGGTTTCAAAGATTGGCTAGGATTAAAAAGGCGCGAAGTCGCTCCCGCATAAGGGGCATGTGGAGTGTTGCTCACTGTTAGTTTGGAGAGGGAACTAAATCGGAGATGTATTGGCGGAGTAGCGAGGAGGGGGGGAAAACCCCTCTTTTTTATTTTAGGTGATATGAAACCTTGTTGCTTCTAATTGATTTTCTGTAGAATGTAACAGAAACGGAGAGGAAGAAAGAATTGGAGATAAAAATTTTATGTGGGCGTAGCTTTAGGAGATTCACGAGCAAGAGGAACTAATCATGCTACTTCTGCATTGATATTGGGACCTATTATGATGAAACGGCAGGCTTTGATATAAGCGAAGTTAGTAAAATAGCTACAAAGTTAGATGATGATCATAGGGAAAATGTTATCATCAGACTGGACACCCTATACTTATATTAATGTTATGTATATGGGCAAAATCTCAATTTATAAAGTATTATCTGACCCCCCCCCAATTAAATTGCCGAACTAAAAGCTAAAACTATGCCGTCTCCAAAACGATTCAAGGATGTTATTTGCTTTTTATGGAGTATACTGTATCAATGAGAAAAAGGCATTTTAACAAAGTCATAGGCCAACTGCCCGCAAATACTGCTAGAAGGCCTTGAGAACATAGGAGGATACATGTCCTGGAGCAAATTGAAGAAACAACTGGAGAGCTTTCTCTGTCCTGCGTTAGATGGAAGGGTCGAATACAGTGCAACTGGTTACCGTTATTTACCTGATAAATCAGGAATTTGTTATATTGCCGTAGATAAAAAGAACGTACTTAATATGAGTGATATAACTAGCTCGATCAGATGGTATCAAACGGAGCAGGAAATTAAGAATGATTCAGAGATCCAAATTCCTATCAGCGATGAAGAAATTGAAGCGATTAGAAAAGATACCAAGGGGAACGTTCCGGAGGATCGTCTAAAAGTAATTGCAAGAAATAGAAAAATATCGGAATATGCAAAGGAGCTTTTGTCAGCGCAGACCTCATTAAGTAAATCAAATTTTATCGTTGTGGCTAATACGTTTTTATCTAGTTCGATAGAGGAAAGCATAGAAAGTAATGATATCTTGTTGAATATTCTAGCTTTGGTGGACAGAAGGGTTGGAAAAAAGCGGATTTTAAACATGGCCGAGAAGATGAAGGTAAAGCATCCAATTGTGCAGTATTTTTATGAATTACGGCTTAGTACATTATGACAATAAATATGTCAGGAAGTTTCTTGACTCTTCTCAAATTGGTTTTCTTGTAATTATTAAACGGAAGATCCTATTCGATTCAGGTCTAATATTGATGGAAAGAAGGGGCTAGCCGATTATAGGCTACGCCCCCTTTTTAAGTGGGTTTTGAAAGTCGCAACTAATTTCAATAGAACCGTCAACTTGAACTTTAATTCGATTAACGATCTTGTGAATCATGTCTCGAAGCAAGTTTTAATTCCAGAAAAAATATACATAGATATAATAATGCTTGATTCTTACAATGCGATATTTTGGTAATATGAGGAACGATAAATCATTTATATTTCATGGAGGATAGATTGTAATGATACGTAATCATTTTGAGATAGAAAATATTCCGGCAGTTTTGTGGGGTGACAAATCAGATAAGTTATTTGTGGTGGTGCATGGTAACATGTCAAATAAGGCAGACGACTCGATTATTGTATTTGCAGAAGAAGCAACAGCTGTAGGTTATCAAGTGCTTAGTTTTGATTTACCTCAACATGGTGAGCGTAAGGATGATACTTATCTTTGCAAAGTACAAAACTGTGTTCAAGACCTTAATACAATTATGACTTATGCAAAATCGTTATCAAATAATATAAGCATTTTTGCTTGTAGCATGGGAGCATATTTTAGCCTATTAGAATATAGCAATGAGCCGTTGAAGCAGTGTTTGTTTCTCTCTCCGGTGGTAAATATGGAACGTATCATAAATAATATGATGACATGGTTTAACGTAAGTGAGAGTAGACTAAAAATAGAGAAAGAAATTTCGACGCCTATTGGACAAACTCTCTATTGGGATTACTACTGTTATGTGAAAGAACATCCTATTGTTGCTTGGAATATTCCAACTTCAATTCTCTATGGTTCAGAAGATAACTTATGTGAGTTTGACGTTGTATCTGAATTTAATAAACGTTTTAACTGTAATTTGCAAGTAATGGAGAATGGAGAACACTATTTCCATACGGAGGAACAGTTGCGGTATTTCAGACAATGGCTGAAAAAACATATATACGTTGAATGATAATGAAGACTTTCATCGCACATGGCGTTCCATCAACGGATAAGAAAAAATGTTTTGCAATGGAGAAATATAACAGAGGCCAATCTATGTATTCTGTCAGCTAACGGCAGAGGAGAACACAACAAACGATTTGCCCATATGTCTTAGGTTCACAATCAATTGGTGATCAAAATGGTAAGTTGTGTATATGTACACAAGAATAATGCAAGACGTGGATGCGATTGGTCCTTTTTAATGGATGATAGACAGGAGCTACCTGCTATTTCATTATTAAGGATCTTTTTTATGCCCAGTTACACTAGTCACGGGAAACATGGAGAGCAGTGGAAATTTTGGTTGTGTTTATGCGATGCTAGTGCTTTATTGCGCAGTGAAGTATTGCATAAATATATATTTTATGGAAAAACATTGAAGTTATGGATAAAACACCATATAGTATATAGCGAGATAGTAATACTAGTGGTGGACAAGAGAATTCGGTGAGATGAGTGGGTAATGGCTCCAAACTGATCGCGATTCTCTTTGTCTTTTCTTCACCAAGAGTATCGACTGCTCTTTGTCCGTTGTTCTTTGCGTCTTGTCTCATCAACAGCGGTATTAACGATTTTCATGGCATGGAATTTGTCATAGGTGATTTCAACATTTGGAAAGTAGAGTTTAGCACCGGTGAGAAGCTTGGCGACATATTCATACATAACTTTGTTGTGTCATCCGGATGGTCGCATTTCTGCAGTAAATGACCCGTAAAATCCACTGATCTTTCCTTCCACTACGTATAACACCTTGCGAGTATCTAAGTCCAGAACCAGAGATACGTGATTGTTTCCTTTTGCCCATAGGTTTCATCTATAACAATGTGCTTCCTCAGTTTGTTACTTCTGCGCTTCCTCCACATAATGGTCGGCCATAAAGTTAAAGTGGCATCATGCTCTCTAAGTAGCCTAGAGACTTCTTCACTGGCATCTCTTTGGTGAGCAAACACCATAAAGGCTTAAAGGCTTCAAATACAACGAAAAACCGGATCGCAAGTTCAGCAGTTTTAGGTGTATTACAGCAATCGCAATCTACAAGCGGCAGGCTTACCGATTAACACCGGACTATACTTGAATTTTCAAGGATCCAAAATATTTCGTTTCCCTTCAACAAAGTGAGCCCCTTCCAAAATGCTACTACAATGATTGACCACAAATAGTCATGTTAGACATTACCAAATGAACGATTGGTGGTGAATAGTGTAATGACTTTAGAAGATGAAAAGTATGGAGCTTCCGTAAAAATGAATCAAATGTTAGCTCGTATATTTACTGAGCAACTGTTAGAGGAAGAATGGACAGAGCTTTATCAAGTGTTGTGGGCGAGATACTCGCCTATGATTACGAGGAGGCTTCGCGGTGAGGATGCTGTAAAAGAAGTGTTTCAGGATTGGATGATTGCTTTATATCAGTCAAGTAACAAGCAAATTCCAGATAATCCAGTGGGATATTCAGTGCAAATATTACTTAACAAGATTGTGCGATATATAAGGAAGCAGATTGAATATCGACAACATGAAGTCGAATTAGAGGCAGCAGCAACGAAATATGCAGAGGAAGAAGTCCGGGTTTTCGGTGATGTTGTAAACACATCAGTTATGGTATTTCGCCTTCACATGCAAGAGTCATTGAGTAAGTTATCTCAAACTGGACGCCAATACTTCGTATTGCATATTTACTGCGGATATACATGCAAGGAAATTGCTTGCATGTATGATGATACTTTTGCTGCTGTTACAAAGCGTATTCAACGTACAAAAAAAGAAATACTTGCAAGTTTTATCACTAGGTCCGATTAGTTTTATCTGAATTTTCAATACTTTAGTGGCTATGTGATTATGTGTTACGCTAGTGAATTTCTAAAAATAAAAAGGGGGTATTATAGAATATTTGGATTTTTTTAGAAAAATCTGTCCACTTACACCAATTTATTGACACATTATAGGTGAAAGGACAAAATCTAGTACAGTCTAATTGTTAGCTATGGTTGTGTGATAGAAATGAGACTAGCTAGCAATTGTGACCGGGAAAGGAGGATAAAGAAGATGACTGAAAAAAAAGCCATTCATATGGATTATGAGTTATTTGCGGAAGAATTGCCGGATATCGCCCAGTTTACAGTAACTGCTAATGGCGTAGAACCTTCAACGATGGGTTCAATATCAACTGGTGGCTGCTCATGTGCACCATCATCGATTTCATCATCATCTACACTTAGCTGGTAATTGATTTTGGTACCAGTCTTGCCATGCGTGCGGAAATGCATGGCAAGACTAGCATTTATTAATTGGATAAGTACAAAGGGAGCTTGGAATGATACATATGCTCATTGTTATAGGTACAGGGCTGATATTCAGGATAGTTAGTGATAAAACAATTAAATGGAATTTGGAGGTGAAGTAGCGAATGAAGGCATTGGAAGAGTTGTGTGGTATCGGTAGATTAATGTCTGTTCCCCAAAAAGTGTTACATTCTCATGGGGATCCAAAATTCCCCACATATTCATCAGTTCTTGGAGATTTAAATGCAATTGCATTGCTGAGTGGTAATAATTTTGGCAATAAGATGGAGATTTCAGGTGCAGGAGGAGATGTTGACGATGAGATGGCCCGCACAAAATGCATAGCAGAAACATTAGAACGATATTGTTCATGTGTTTATGATGAACGTCAATTCATAATAGCATCGCCAAGGGAACTAGGTAATGAAGCGCTTGATTTACGAAACATTCCTATGTGCTCAGAATTAGAATTAGATCATCCGCGTTGTCCTATAAGAAGACCACCTTTATATAATGAAAAAATAAGATGGGTACGTGGAATTTCATTAACTAACAAACGCTTGGTTTGGATTCCAGCTATCATGGTCTACTTATTCATTCCATATAAAAGTGACGCAGAGCGTTTTTGGCTACCAATTTCAACAGGTTGTGCTACTCATGTATCCTATGAAAAAGCTCTTATTAATGGCATCTTAGAAGTTATTGAGCGTGATGCTATTGCGTTAACATGGTTACATCAGTTGCCTTTACCTAAGCTTCAGTTTAATGAAAATATAACGGAAGAGGTTCAACGTTATAGTCAGAAAAATGAGCAATTTTTCTATGCTAACAATTACTATTTTAATGCTACAACGGATTTAGGTATACCGACGATTTATTCAGTGCAACGCACCAAACATAACAAACAACTTGCTAATATGGTTATGTGTACAACCGAGCTTAATCCGGAAGTAGCATTAACAAAAATCATGAGAGAAGGAGCTTCTTGTCGAGCTGCTTTACAAAATAAGCAACCACCTGCCAAAGAAGTGGACGAGTTCATTAATGTGTTTGATGGCGCGACTTATATGGGATTACCAGAACGTAGCCAAGCGTTTGATTTTTTGGTTGAGTCTGCGGAAACGTCTGAATATTCTGTTATGAAAAATTTGGAGACAGGCAGTGACCAGTTGGATTTACAATTCTTAATTAAACATTTGGAAAGTAGGGGTCACGAAGTTTTTGCGGTTGATCTCTCAACAGATGAATCAGAACGCGCAGGGATGAAAGCAGTGCGTGTGATTATCCCCACTTTACAACCGCTTTCTTTTTCACATCGTGCAAGATTTCTTGGTACGAAACGTCTGTATGAAGCTGTTGAAAAAATGGGATATGGATTGCGAACGGAGGCGCAAATTACAACTTATCCTCAACCATTTGCATAGGAAGGAGAAGGGACTAATGTGGCAGATTTTTTCGATTGGTAAATTCGGATATGCAGTCTCTGATTTTCTGAATCATTCAGAAATTCAATCAAATCACGCGGTCCTGAAAAATGAATACGAGCTTTTCATTCCCTCTAATTTATCAGGTGTTTTATTCATTGCTAATTATCAAAGCATCTCATTATTGCGCCAACTAGATGTAGAGGTGCATAAGCAGAATATTCCATTCATACCTGTTGTACTGGATAGTCCCTTGTTAGTAGTTGGACCAGTAATCATACCAGGTAATGAGGGATGTTATCATTGCTATCATCAGCGTATGATGCAACATCATCCAAATGCAGAACTTACCCGTAGTGTACAGCAGTATTATAACGATCAGCAAATAGCAGGAGTACAAGGTTATCACCCAGCTGATGTTGTATTAATTGGAAGTTTATTAAAAAGGATTATTGAATGTCCAGAATCATATCAGGGTAAATTTTTTCTATTAAATGAAGTGACGAGAGAAATGAAAAATAGTTGCGTTACTGGAGTACATAGTTGTCCACGTTGTGGATTACAACGTGATGAAGCAACAAGAGGGTATCTTGATTTAGCACAACATTTTAGAATTCAGAATGGGCTAATAGCTGAGGAGGTGTGACTAATGGCTCAGGTTATGCATGCTAGCGAGATGGGAAGAGTAGTCTCAACGGATTTGCAATTTCAATTTCCTAATTGCCCACAAGTATCGGATTGCGTTGTGGCTATTCCGATAAAGGAGCAAGGTCTATATTTTGAAGGTACTGCAGAAAAACAACTAATACGTGGAAAAGCTAGTGAAACATTTTTACCCAAATTGTTGGAACAGTTAGATGGCAAACGTACATTTTCTCAAATTTGCGAGTCGTTACCTGATTATTCGCAACATTTCATTTATAATGCATTAGCACTACTTTATATGAGAGGATTACTGTTTGATGGTACAGATGATATAGAGCATCAAGATGATCCGTACTTACAGTTTATACAAAGACATCTTGACCATACACGAGTAAACAGTAGTATACGAGACTGTATTCACCGTATGCAGGAAAAAACAGTATGCTTATATTCAGATGTAAGTTCAGATATGAATCGCAAACAACTAGCAGAATTGCTTACATTGTATCCAATCCCCTTACGAATGTGTTCAGAATTACCAGAGTTATTATTAGTAGATAGACCTATTGCGGTTTATATTCAGAATGAGTATACGACTCGTGACGAGTTGTTATCATTCGGTAGATTTTGCTATAAGCATGGTGTTCCATGGTTGCTGATAACGATTTCTAAGGAAACAGTGTATCTAGGGCCTCATTTTGAAAATTACGAGACGTTGTGTGTGGAATGTTTTGATCAACAATGGCCTATAGCTAATATGGATGATGGGTCTGTAAACATGTCACTAGAAGCTATGCAAATGGCGATGTCAAGTGTAGCCATTGACATTATAAATTGGAGAAGTCGCTTAACTTCCACATCTTTTTTGCGTGGGGTTCAGTCATTTCATACTACTAGTATGGAACAAGGATATATTGAGATGATGAAGGTACCTACATGTAACTTATGTGGAAGTCAAAGTACAGCGAGTAATGAGCAGCTTTTAGTAGCACGTTTTGAGGATCATATTGCATTTTCTTCAAAACATCATTTAAATCCGAAGGATCATCAGAATCATTACAAGCCAGTTAATCTTGAATTGGCGACATTATCTACGTCCTATCCAAGTGCACAGAAGATTAACTTGGATAACTGTGAAGAGGATTCGTTGCTGAAAAAATGGAGTGAAGTATGGCGATATATGGCTGGTTGGAAACACCAACAGATAAATAATCGTCCTAAACGGTGGTCTCCAACTGGTGGAAATTTAGGTTCAGTAGATTTGTATATTGTCAATAATTCTATTCCTAATCTAAAAAAAGGAGTCTACTTGTACGATCCGAAGAATCATGGACTGGAATGTTTAGGTGATGATGATATGGTGACGCAACTCATATCATGCTTGCCACATAACGAACATGCATGTGGATATATTATACAAGTTGGGTTATATGGGAAAGTAGCATCTAAGTATCATCAGTTTGCATACAAGATTATTCATCTTGATGCCGGAGTAGCATTTACTCAAGGTAGATATACTGCGTATCATACTGGATTGAAGTTAGATGTAGCTAACCAATGGTCAAAACAGGCAATTAGTAGGATTCTTCATCTAGATAATTTATATGAACATCCTACTTTTGTTTCCGTGATGGGGGGTGGGTATCGTGAACCCTAATAATATCGTACAAGAATTAATAAAAGAAGAATGTTTCAATGTATGGAACAATTCATCTGGCGATAATAGTAATTTTGATACATTTGGCTCTATGAGAAGTTGGAGGAAAGTTCTTGATGAACGAGAGTCATTTAGCTTTTTTGATAAAGAAAAGGATGTTGAATATGACGACTTAGTTCAGATGCTAATTAATAATGAAAAATTTATAGAACAAATTGCAGGCACGTCTTTGCTTGAGCAGTACTTACTGATTAATCGCGTCAATATGCACAATGATGAAGCATTCTCATCGCGAAAAGTATATCGGTATTCTTATCCACAAAATGATATTCAAGAAGTTGCTGATATTCCTCAACATTTTACACAAGAACAACTCATGTTGCAGAAAGAATTTGCTAATGCTGCTGTTGTCGTATTTTTTGTTGGGAAAATAGCTGATCGAACCGCTACCTGCGGTGTGACTGGTTATACAAACTTATTAACAATCGCGGGCATGGTTGCTCATAATATGTGGTTGCATTCGCTTAGCCGTGGTTATGAAGGGACAGTATTCGCAGGATTATTGCCAAGAACATTAAGGATGTTTACCGATATTGATGGATTTACAAAAGCACAGATGTTTGCTTATTGTTTCGGTAAGCGGTAGTAAGTTGAAGTTCATATAGCTTTAAGACTTATTAAATTTGTAGACCCACCCATTACGGGTATCATTATAATCGTTTTTTGCAGATATGAGGGTCAATCTGAAGAAAGGAGGGTGAGTGTATTGCAGGAGAAATATGTTAAAACAATGAATGAAGAGTTGGAACTCTATTCTGAAGAATTATCTTCAGAAATGAATTACTCTCTTGTTGGTCCTAATGCTTGCTGGGGTACTCTGGCTTGCTTTGGAACAGCAGGCACTACTTTTGGAACAGGATCGACCGGCGGTTGCGCCGGCTAGTAAACTTATTTTAGGAGGAGCTAGAAATGATTATCGATAATGAAAAAAATCTTCAGATGGAATTGTACGCTGAAGAGTTAAAAGATGAGTTGAACTATACAATATCAGGAGCCGTATATCCACAGGCTTGCGCAGCTTGCTTTGGAACATATGCAAGTTTTGGAGGTTGTTTTGGCACTGTAGGGTCTTTTGGTACTGCTGGATAATCATTATCTAGTTTATTGAAGTAGTTGCATTGAATTTAGAACATTGGCTTAGCTAGATAATAATCAGTTGAATCAATGTTCTAAATTCTTTTACATTTCTTATAATGGGAGTTGAAGAAGTTGAGTAGCGCAAGAGGACTATCTGAGGGAAATATTGCAATGGCAAACAATCAACAAGCTGATATATCAGATATGCTCTCTTGGGATATATCTCTTGCTCCAGATATAGATATTTATGAGGTGGATGAGGAGTTCATCGTCTATCAAGCAACCACAAAGAAGTACTATAAAATTGGAAAGTTTTCGAAGGTTATTTTGGATAAAATTCACGAGAGCTCTATTATTAGAATAGAGGAGATTATAATATTTGCTTGTTCTCAACAGCAAATAATATCTAGTGAGACCAAACAACTTGTTATCCGTTTTTTACTTCATATGTTAACTTGTCAAGTGATTATTCGTGACAATATGTTAGATCCATCTAACAAAGCTAATGAACATATAAATCTTAAATCGATTAAACAAATAAGACCTAAGCCATTTTTGAAACTCATTCAATTACGCTCTTTCCCTCAAATACTTCTAATATTCAGTAAGTTAATCCCGAATCTATCATATAATATGTGGAAGATATTATTTATTGCTATTCCAATGTTTTCATTGTGTATCGCAATAATTACTATGCTACGATATTCATCGTCGTTTACAATTTCTAATATTTGGTATTGGCTAATTCCATTAATGTTTGTACAAATTATGATTCATGAAATTTTTCATGCAGTATGTTCATTGCGTTTAGGAGGTAAAATTCGAAGTATAGGGTTTGGTTTACTATACTATATAATTCCTGTTGGTTATATTGATTTAACAGATAATTATTTGCTTGGAAGAAAAAAAAGAGCTGTCATAGCATTAGCAGGACCAATGCTTGATAGCTTGGCTATATTGTTGACAGTAAGTTGCATATGGCTAATCCCTAGCATAAGTGATATACTTCATACTTTTTTAATGCTACAGTTTAGCATCTTTATTTTTAACTGCAACTTGTTGTTACCAAGTGATGGATTGAAATTTGTGGAAAATTGGTTTAACGTTGTTCATTTGCGAAAGCATAGTTTTGAAATACTGAAGCATAGTGTGCTACGTCAGCCTCCACCTGTATATTTGTCAAGGTTCTCCTTAAAAAAAAGACGTCTATACATAATGTATAGTATTACAGCTACTTTATATATTCTCTTTTTCATTACCTTCGTATTGTTCTCATATTGGAGAGTATTTGTAGTGTGAATTTTAATATTGTTATGTTAAAGATGACAATTTCAGGAGGTTACTATGCAGGAGGTTACTACGCAAGCAGAATTAACAGTTATATCGGCTGAGTTCAATTTAGCAAGGATAAACGTGTTACCTCTTAGCCGATTAAGTGGATTAGTACTAGAGAACAGTCAGCAAATAATAACACAATTACGTATTTTAGAGCAACAATTAGAGGATTTACAAGATGCGGTGTTAGCAGCATTACATCAATCTATTCCAGTATTGGGGGAACAGAGGCGACTTGTTCGTTATGTACTGAAACTACAAAGGAATATCTTTAATAAACGTTATTTTCTAATAGATCCTGATAGTATCGAAGAGATTTATCCTATCTTAAGCAAGGAAGACGTAATTAGTTTAAATAGGTGGAAAATATATCTTAAAGATTGGCAACTAAATCATCATGAATTGCTTCAGGTACTTAGTTCAGAGAAGCAGCGAATTGCTGATAATTTCACTGATTGGTTAATGAGTAATGATGTGCACCTAGGAGAAATGTTGCAAGGATTAGCGTTAGCAAGTCCCGAAATGTTAAAAGCAGTATTAGATAAGAGGATACCATGGAATAAGCCAGCTCATAAAGCAATGAGAGCGTTCTATCGTTATTTACAACGTACAGTTGTGAAGACAAGTCCATTTAGCACATTTACACAGGTAGGTCATGCAATTTGGGAGCCATCTTCTGAAGACATAAATAGTTTAATGAAGAATCAAATTAACAGAGATCAAAATGATAACCCCCGTACTAATATCTATCTCAATCGGGCAGTCATTTATCATATTATTGCTGCTCTAGCTAATAACAAATCATGGAGGAATAGTTTTAACTACAACTTGTCTGAACAGGCAGAAGGTGAAGATGGTGTTATTAGATTTGCGGTTAAATCTAAGTATTCAAATGGATTTTATTGGAGTAATGTTGAACCATTTGTACAAAATAAAATGCTAAAAAGGCTTGATAGCTTGCAACATCGTACATTTTCATATGAATTATTCTTGGAACATATTAACCATAGTTTGTATCTGCAAAAGTTGTGCGAAACATTGCAGTTGCTTCGTCCAATACCTCCTGTTTATGGTGAAGGAGCTTCTTTTTTTGAGCAATTTGCCGAATGGGTATGTACTCACAGAAGAGAAAACTGGTATGAACTAGAATTATTATTAAGAAAAGTGGCTGAACATTTACATAGCCTTGAGTTGAATTCCTGTGCACAAGTTAGGATAAATCATATTTTTCAACTACGAAATGATTTAATTTCAATATTTAGGTTATTAGAGTGTGCTGCTCCAAATTGGCTAGTAAAAGCAGCATTGATTTATGAAGAAGTGCGCACGAGTATGCCAATTTCTCCATTAAAACAAGAGATTCAAAATGAGCTAGTCCAACTAACATCACACATTAAACCGTTTTTTGAATTTCATGGTGAATATGGTATGCTAATTGATTTATTTAAGAGTAAATATACTCCGTATGCAAAAGTACCATTACTTGATTTTTTAAGTTCGATTGCATGTGATGAACAACTAATGTCTAGTTTTCAACGTATGATGCAATCTGGAGAGGTTGTCTTACCTCGCACGGGTAAGTGTGTTCCACCTGCTGTAGTGATGTATTATTATCAAACATTACCTGGAAGTTCCATAGGGTTACAAGATGATGGATATGGATTAGTGATTAATAAAGTTGCAGGAACAATTGGTAGCATAGTTTCTCGCTTTACCAAGGTACTAGGTAGTGATTATCAAGCCGCAATTAAAGATTGGATAAAACAGTGTTTTCCTGAAGCAGCTCCTATCGAACTTGCTATTGGTGGAGATTGGTCTTCTTTGCAAGGCTATAATGGCATTGCAGAATATTATTGTACTGGCATTGGGGAAATTTCTGATCCAATAGCTACACATGTATTAGAAGAGATAAGTTTAAGGCTGGATAAAAGTGGGGAAGTATTTGAATTTGTTGATAGGGAAGAGAGAGTAGTTGCACCTGTTTATGTAGGATCTGTACCAGCATATTTTAAGCAAGGGATAATGAGATTACTTCTTATCATGATTAATCCGTGGAAAGTTAATACTCCCTACGGTAATAATCCACAGCCTTGGAAAACATTCGATTTAAAAAAGGGCATACAACATACGTCACGACATATGTTTGGAAGAGTTGTTTTAAGTCGTGAGCAGTGGATTATCAGTGTGACAGATATCCCTAGATTCCCCAATCATTTATCAGATATGGATCTTTTATTGAGTATAGACAAATGGATTACGGAAAATCAGTTGCCAGAGGAAGTGTTTGTAACATGCATTGGAGCCAGTGGTCATCCAGAAGGAAAGCCTATTTGGATACATTTTAAAAATTTGTATAGTGTTGAGTTTTTTAGAAGTTTATTAAGTGATGAATCTGTACACGGATTGTGGATTCAAGAAGCTTTACCTAATTTGTCGGAGCATCAGTTTAAAGATGAAAATGGGAATCGATTTGCATCAGAGTGGATGAGCTTGGTACACATTCATGATTAATGATTATATTTAAGGAGAAGATCAAAATGCATGAATGGTTGTATTATAAGATATATAGCGAGAGAAATAATCACTTTGATGTGATGATAAAGGAGATTGTAGCACCAGCATGTAATCTACTTGTGCAGCATAAAATTCATCCAGCTAAATGGTTTTTTATCCGCTATGTTGATTATACTGGTTATCATTTGAGGGTGCGATTTAAAATCTCTACCCAAGGTTTAGATCAAGCAACAAAGGTATTAGAGAGCTATTTTTCAGAAATGATACCATGTGTGCTAAAAATGGATGTGGTGCCGCCTAGGTCATTAATTCCTGTTCAACAAGATCATAATAAAAAGAATGCTGAAAGTCCAGGAACAATTGAGTTAGCTGTTTATGAACCTGAAATTTCGAAATATGGCGGCAGTGAAGGAGTTTCAAAAGCAGAACCCATTTTTCAGCAGTCTAGCGAACTGGTGGTAAATTCGATAGAAGATATTATAGTTGGCCAGATAGATCGTTATTTGCTAGGGTTGGCAATTATGAAGTTAAAGCTTGATACATTATTTCTGCATGATGAGAAAGAAGAACTTCTATTTTTGCAGCACTATTTATTTTATTGGACAGGTGCGAAGTATTCTGCTAGTGGACAACAGTTAGCTAAAAAGTTTCTAGAATTAACTATTAAAAAAGTAAAAGCAATTGAGAGTGATATGACTGAATTGCTACCAATCGTAAATCGCACATATATATCCCTAGTAGCTTCCACAATTGAGCAGGTGTTGAAGATATCACATAAATCAAAAGTGGAGCTATTATTTCATTATATACATATGATGAATAATAGATTAGGAATAACTCCTCTAGAAGAAGCATATTTGGCAGCTATTTTGATTAATATGAAAATAGACAAGTAGGATTAGCAAATGTTTTTGACGAGCATTGGTGCAGGAAATAAAAAGCTACTTTGTGTGAAATGAAGCATCGTAGGTGGTCAACTCGAATCCACCAAGATTAACCGGGCAACTACTAAAGCAAGGAAAAAGGATTACGAAGTTGCTATTCCAATGTTAAGAAATTATATGGATGAACTTCACATTAGGGCGTTTGGATGAGGGCATGGAAAGCTATGTTAACAGCTTAAAAGTTTAAAAGCGTTGTTGCTGACCCCGGACATTAATTAGGTGCCATATTCCTATAGAAAAGTGAACTCCTTTTGTACCTTGATTAAAATAATCAGGGTGCTTTTTGTTTTAATCTTGTTGAGTCCTAACTTAATTATAAGTACGAAGTGTGCCTCTGTTGCATCAAATTACTTAGCGAATACTGTCCATTAGAAGCTTGCCTATTTGCTTACACCACACATGTGGAGTGCTGTAGACTGTTAGTACGGAAAAATTAAAGCAAGATGCATGGGTGTCTAGACCCTTCCTAAATGCGGAAGATACGGATATAACCCTCGTTTGCTCGGTGAGAATTTTTTATATTCCTTTTTGCGACAAAAATTGCTTGAAAAATATAACCTAATTCCCCTACGCTCGCCTCGTAACAAAGGTTAACAAAGATACACATAGCCTTCGCTAATGCGAGGGCCTTTTTTGTGTGCTTGCGTAAGCAGTAGCGAATTAATGCGAAGGAATAGCAGAGACGGAGCTTGAGAACCCAAAAATATTTAGGAAAACAAAATTGGAACTTTATGGTATCCCGATACGTCATAACAGGTGAATATAATAAACGTAGTGAGCCGATAGTGCTCAAACGATTATCAAAGGATGTTTAGCTATCGGTGTTCCATGGTCCAGAAAGGGAACTGTTGGGATAACGCTCCAATGGTTAGCTTTTGGGCAAAGCCAAGCAATAATGGATTAATGGTAAGCTTTTCAAAATACGTAAATGAAGTGCGTACGGCAGTGATTTGGCATATTGAATCCTACTACCACCTCAAAAAAATAAAAAAGAGTGTGAAATATGAAAAAAATATTATTGGCTTGTATCACGATCATGTTGATGCTAGCATCGGCTTGTGGAAATGTTGAAATGACATCGAATCCAAATAATTCTAGTGAGCCTAAACCTGAAACGGATGAGTCTATTATTCCAGAAAACACATCCGAATATTGTACTGTAGAACGTATAAATTTGGATAGTGAGACTGAAAAATATTTCTATGGAACTTGGAAAGTTGAGAAGCTTTTAGGATTTGCAAATTCATATAATGATGCTTCTGAATATCCAACAGGGCAAAAATTTATTGGAGATGAACTTATAATCAAAAAAGACTTTTTTTCATCAAAAGGACTAAAAAACTATAAGAAATATCAATATGAACTAAAAAATCCATTATATGAGATTTCAGCGACATGCGATAACTCTCTCGCTTTTTATAGATTATATAAAATTGATATCCCAGACTTAAATGAAAATGATGTTGTAAAAGTAATAGATATAAGCGACCCTTCTACAAAAATGCTCATACCTGTAGGTTTAAGTTTTTTTGTTGTTAATAACGATAGGCTTATCTTGCTATCAGAGGCAACTATTTTTGAGCTTAAAAAAATTACTGATTAAATGTTACTGATTAAATGAATGAAGCTTATGTATATGGCATGCCTTTACAAAATAAAGTTACTTCTTCATTTCTTCTTGTTTTCAAATTTTTATCATATGAAAATGCTTTGCTGACTAATTTTGAACAATTATCACTTTGAGCTGATGTAATTGGGCCAATAAAAGGATATATCAACGCATGGGCAAGCATAGCTTCTACATCTGGGGTTTTTAGCACCCCAGGACCTGCATTAAAAGCGAGCGAAACAAGTGCATCAAACTGAGATTGTGTAAATTGACAACCTGTAGGAAGTTCTAAATCATTTACTGCCTTTACAGCCTTTGCAGTATCACTAGTAAAAAAAGAATCTGCCTTAGACTGAGAAATTGGTGAAGTATAACCTAGTTTTAAAGAGTTTGATAGAGCATCAGCTTGTGCTTGGGATAGAAGAGAATCATTTGGATTACCTGTTGTATTTTTAGTATATGTTTTAGTGTCTGTAATCAAATGTCCCCATCCAACTGTTGGATACCCTTTAGGATCTCCATAAAATTTCAAGGAAAATCCCTCATGTTTTTTGATAAGGTTTGCTCCATCTGTGCCTAAAGAAAATTTTGACATAATAAAACTCCTTTGTATTGTTATTAGCGACTATTTTGAGCGCTCAACTCATCGCCTTCACCCTTGTAGGTAAAAAAACAAAGTAAAATACAACCAGCTCTTAGAAGTTTTTTTTGCTTTTTGAAAAAAGCCTTACGCTTGCTTGAATTGTTTAAAAAGTGAATCAATCACTCGAAAGTCTTTGCACTCAAACGAACGAATTTTTAACAGATAAAAATCTATAATTTTTAGGGATCAAAGAACAACAAAAAAGAAAAATCCGATACAAGATCGGATTCCTCAGCACACGCGATGAGCTGTTTTTGATATGACCATGAATCATCATTATCGACGTGCTTTCCTTGCGCCCTGACGTGAACAGTGAACTTGTACTCAAAAATTTTTAAAAAACCCTCCATTTGGGAAGGCCTACGACTTAACTGCTTGTGGGTTAGACTCTAGTTTTTTTCGAAGTATCCCTAAATATTTCCGTTTGTATTTGTTTACGCCTTGTTGAGATATGCCTAAATGCTGTGCAACTATTTCTTCTGGAACTCCATTGATCACTACTTGCTCAATAATAAATCTTGCTTTATCTGGAAGGGAATTCAACATTTCTTCTAAGTGTAACTTAGAATCTACAGAAGCCATCTGATTCTGCCCACAGATATTTTCTATGATCGGAAGCTCTCGGGTGGAAATCTTCTTTGCTTGATACTGCAACCGCCAAGCGATCCTTCTTTACATAAAAAATTCCATCTTTTTTCGAATGAAATAAACCTAAGAAATGTAATTTAAACGCCATTTCATCGCGTTTTCGTATCATACTTAGGAGTTTTCTCTTAGGGGATTACTGCCTAATAAAAAAAGGATAAAATTACATTATTGTCAAAAAAATCAAAAAATTGTTGACATTCGGAATATATCAATCTATTATTACTAGTATATACCACATATTCACATATATGGTATAAATATAAATCTATCGGAGGAATTATTTATGAAAAAAATTACTGTGCAAAAAACCGAGCCTGTAAAATTGACTTCAGTAGCTAACACAATGTACGACTGCACTTGTGAGCAGGCATAAAGACTTGTCAGTAACATGGAAAAGTGGGGCATTTGCCCCTCTTTTTCAATTATAAAGAAAGCATGACAGCATCCGGGAGGAAAGTCGTGAACGAAAATCGCATGATCCAATTACACCCGTTAACATTTCTGGAGGATAAGCAAGGAGTCCTGATTGGGCGGTTTGGGACGGATACGTTTGCTGTTTTTCCTGAGGATGGAGCAGCACTTGTACGAAAACTGCAAGAGGGCATGGGGGTTGCCGAAGCGCATTCCTGGTATCAAGATACCTATCACGATGAAGTGGACATGGATGATTTTTTGCAGACATTACGTGACCTGACATTTATTTGTGATGTTGAGGAAAAGGAAACGAAAGCGCAGAAAGTATCGGGGCAATGGTTGGGTAAGCTAGCTTTTTCTCCTCTTGGTTGGCTGATTTATGGTGCCATCATAACCTGTGCCTTGTGGTTGTTATACCAATATCCACAGATTCGTCCGGGTCGACAAAGCATCTTATTTTCCGAATACGCCATGGTGATTTTTCTTGGCATGACGATCGGTCAGATTCCAGGGATCTTGTTTCATGAAATGATGCACATGCTTGCCGGACGAAGACTGGGTATCCCGTCAGAACTAAGTATAGGCAGAAGAATGTACTTTTTGGTCTTCACTTCTTCCATGCCAGGTATTTGGGGATTCCCAAAACGAAAGCGTGTTCTTCCATTTTTAGTTGGAATGTTCGGTGATATTTTGTGGTATTCCTTATTGGTGATCGTTGCTAGTGCAATTTGGATTCATACAGGTGAGAAGACAATCATAGCTGCATATTGTATGGGACTAGCATTTACAACACTGTTGCGTTTCATCTGGCAATTTTATTTTCATCTTCAAACAGATATCTATTATTTAATGATTACGATGTTGGGGTGTGTAAATCTTCAGGAGGCTACACGTTCCTATTTGAAAAATATATGGTATGGACTAATTAGAAAAAAGAACAAGATGGTCGATATGTCCAAGTATACGGAACGGGATCATCAGGTAGCGAGATGGTACAGCTTTTTTTACGCAACTGGCTGGATGATGATGACAGGAATGATGCTCTATATGATTCCGGTCGCTATTCAACTTTTAACGAATATTTATCTCTCCATATTTACAGGAGAAGATATGAAATTCTGGGATTCCGTTGTTTTCTTGTCTATAACGGGAGTCCAGTATGGAATTGTATTTTATCTATACCTAAAAGAGCGTAGAAACAAAAGGGAAATTCGGAATTTATCAATGGAACAGAGGGGATGAGTGGAAATGAAACAATCGATGACACACCAATGGCTGATTGGATCTCGACGCTGCGACCGAGAAAAGAAGTACTTCGAAGAGCAATACTCCACATGTTATGTCAGCAATTGTCATTGCAATCTTAGAGGACCCTATACAGGTACTGGTGACCTTCTGCGCCAGATTATTCCGGAAGCTTATTCGAAATGGCCAGACCTGATTTTATCACACTGCATCGAGATCTTATCCATAGCACCAGAACTGAAAGCAGTCATTCCTGTTAGTGTAGAAACACTTACCTCTCTTGCTATTCCGAAAGAGAGAACACGTTATTATTCGAAATTGCGTACACTTCGCATGTCGAATGGTTTGATCGATCTTTTATTGGCATTAGCGAATCGGGAACGAATGGGAAAATTGACCTTGGTTTTTGAAAATGTGCAGGCCTGTGATCAACTTGATGCAGAATTTATAAGTACACTTCTGCGTCGTGCGAAGTCTGACCTGATTCAGGTGATCGTAAGTTCAAGTGAAATAGCGGAAAAGGAAGCCCTGAAAAAGGCGTTACAAACGTATACGGAGCCTACTACTATTCTTTCTGACATCGAACAAGATATGAGGATAGTAAATCTATCTGACGAAGAGCGACTTGAGCTAACGAAACGATACATATTTTCTGACTGCACATCAGATTGTGAGCAGGAATTGCTCGCCTATGAAGCAACTCCTATTGAAATTCGTCAGAGCCTTCACGAAGAGCGGGCAGAATCTCTTATAAAAGAAGAGCAGTGGTCACTGCACTTAGGCGCCATTCCGTTTCATCTGGAGCGCGGTACTTCTGAGAAATCAGCAAGCGAAGCGTTGTTTAAAGCAGTTAGTTATAGCATTAACATGGGTTTTTACGATGCGACTATCGATATGAGCCTACGTGGCCGGAAACTGACGAATTGGAGCAGCGAATTTGATAATAGCCGGTATTTTACAATGAAAATGGCTACGTCTCTGGCTGCATTGGGTGAAACTGATGATATACCGACGCTTTTAGGAGAAGTGTACGCGAACACTGATGATTTTAGAGTTCATATGCAAATTTCATATGGATTTTCGATGTACTATACGAGGCACCACCGAGAACGAGAACACGAGAAGGCGAAAGAATGGATACAAAAAGCCATTGATTTGGCAGAATGGATTGAAGATGAAAAAGAACGTGCATTTCAACAAGTATTTAACCAAAATGGATTGGCTTTAGTAGAGTTACATATGGATAATCCTGAAGAAGCGCTTCGATTGGTTACGGAAGGATGGCAAAGGTTAAATCAGACTCTTGCTCCTGATGAACATATGCTGCATCGCTCGGTGTTGCTTCATAATAAAGGGCTGATTTACGTAGCTTTAAAAAGGTTTGAAGAAGCAGCTGAAACATTTAGCCAAGTGATACAGATTGATTCCAATTATCCTGAATATTACTTTGATCGTGGAAACCTTTATAGCCGAATGGGGCGACTGGATGAAGCCATTGAAGATTATAACCAAGCGATAAAGCTTAGTCCCCCGTTTCCAGAGGTTTATTTCAATCGAGCTACTGCCTTCAATCGTCTTGGAGATGTGGAGAAAGCAATGGCGGACTATGACTACTTGCTTGATATAGACCCCGAAAATCTTGATGGATTACTTAACAGAGCTACATTATTGTATCAAGTGGAGAAATTCGAAATGGCCCGAAAAGATGCTGAATTCGGTTTAGAAATAGAGCCTGATCATGCGCGGCTCCTGTGTACACTAGGTTTAATTGAAATGTCGGATGGCAATAATGATCGAGCCCTAAAAACGTTTACCGCTGCCCTAAACAAGGATAGGGAAATGATGGCCGCTTGGACAAATAGGGCTGTCCTGTACTATGAGATGGGGGAGTATGACAGGGCCATAGCTGATCTAACTGAAGCTATTGCACTAGAGAAAAATGCAACCGTCCTTTACAACCGTGCATGGGTCTATGAAGCACAGGAGGAGTGGCAATTATCCATTTCCGATTATACAGAGGCCTTCGCGTTTTCTGATGCAGACGAACAAGATATTTACTATCGGAGAGGTTTGTGTTTTATCAAAATGGGTGATAGGGAACTTGGCACGGAAGATTGGAACAAGCATCTCATGTTTGGAGAATCACCGCATGTGAATGAAATGATGCAACTGTTACCCTCCCTGTTCGTTTCGAAATAATAAAATATTTTGTGGACAAGGGACTTCTTCTTGGCGGGTGACCATTTGAAGCCGCAATTCATACAGCCGTTTACAATTTCATTTCTACGGACAAAGCCAATTAGGATGCTGACAGGTATAGATAAATCGGTTGAAATCTGACAAATTATTACAATGGCGACAAGAAGAATTTCAGCCAAAGAATATGGTGATGGTGAAAAAGAAAAACGGCTGAAATCCTCAACAAAAAGGATTTCAGCCATTTCTTTACCCAACTATTTAAATGTAATACCACCAGTTGGGTTTAATGTCGTTCCGCCAATCTCAACCTTAATTTCACTAGATAATGGAATGTTGTACTCATCAATAACCGTTCTCCACCATTCCCAAGCAAGGCCGGTACATTCTTTCGCAAAAACCCTTATATTTTTTGCATTAGGTGGCAACGGAATGACTGTCGTGAAAGGAGCTGTTCTATCTTGGTTGCTACCTTCCCACGTTTTATGTGTGAGTACTTCTTCACCATTTTTATCATAGGAAACTTCATCCCAGGATACATCAAATTGAGCGACATACCAGCCATAATGACCAAGTGATATTTTCCCTTTCGAATATTCTGTAGCGGTAGTCTCAATATAATCTGTATTGTTATGAACGGCAGCAATTGCATTATCTTTTAAGAAAACACTTGTATACGAAATTGGATAGGCTGGGTTCTTTAGGCTAAATTCCGCATTATCCTTAATGATATTACGGATTTCACTGAAGTCTTTTGTAACGACCTTGTTATGCTCTTGTGAATCTCCGCCTAATACTACAGCTGTAAAGGAACTGTCTTCAAAAATATCCTTGTATTCGGTATTCGTTTCGACATTGCCAGTATTCTGAAGCAGGGCTTTAAATGCTGCTTTTACGTCTTTGCTCTTCGAGGTTGTTTCTAATTTCACATAAATGGTTCTACCATAAGCTACATTTGATACCATGACAGGTGGGGATTGATCACTTACCCCTTTACGTTTTAAATCTTTAAAAGTAACACTATCATCAAAAAGATCGGATGGATCGTTAGGCAGCTCCGCATTTACTGTATAAAATATTTGTTTATATGCCGCCACCATTACTTTTTTCTCTCCACTAGCAATCGCATTAAAGTCAATTCCTAATGTAGAATCAAGATATTTCGCGTTAACATTCAGCGCACTTCCAATTTGAGATTTGCTATAAACCATTGATTCTGCATACTGCAATCGCGCAGGTAAAGTATGTGTTGCTGAATACTCATCGCTCCATTTAGATACAAGCTCATCTACTGCTCCAGACACATTACCGTATGTTGGATTATCCACAGTAATTGAGTTTTCCTTTTTCAAACCTGGTAAATCAATACTAATCGTCAAAGGTTTTCTTGGTACTAGTAATACACTAGGTTTATTTTCTGCAAAAGCTTGATTTGCAAGTTGTAATGCTCCTGGATAAGTGCGATTAGCCATAGAATCAATGATGGAAATATCTACTGGAGAAGTTGAAAGTGACTTCTTTTTACGTTCTACGACTATAAATTTACCTTTTGGATTGAGTCCTTCTTTTGGAACAAAACTATCTATCTCATCACCACTTACTGCTAAAATTTCGTCATTATCATAGTCTAAGTCAGCAATACCGGTATTAATGTCATCGGCATTGCTTGATTCACTGACGGAACTAGAATCAACTGATTCGGCAAAAGAGATAACTGGATAATTTACAGCAGCGAAAATAACAGATAAACTAGCGATTACTTTTAAAATTCTAGTATGATTTCGAAGCTTCATAAGATGTCCCCCTTTGAGATGTAAGCATAACGTCAATCATATATGCTCACAGTAAATATTTTCCGGAATACTAACTATATCGGTAGTTTCGGAAGTAATCTTTAGATTGAACCAGAAATAGTATAGGGTGGGGCATATCTTACAGCTTGTTCGTACGATCTACAATTTAACAAACGGTGTACAAAGAAAAATAGCCGTTCGATTAGAACGGCACTGTGACTCCAAGATCTCCCCGTCCATCTAAACCCTGCAACCGACCTAGAACCTACAAAAACGGGGAAAAACCAGAATTGCTCTCCATTTACGAGCCAAAGATACGTAAAACGAAACAAACAACCTTCAATTGCCCGTGGATCAATTCGAAAGGGAGCGGGTTGTGGGGGGATGAACGCTGGGGGAGGAGTTAACGGTTCTGGTAATTGCTGTGCTCCTGGCGGCTGACCCGGAGGTGGCCCTAGAGGTGGTCTAAATGCCATTAAAAATCACTCCTTTTACAATGAATTCTCAACAGTGTTTGTTCAATCGAAAAACAATGATTGGGCAGATCACACCTATGGATGTAACTAGCGTATTAGACATAGCGAATCATGCATGATCACATTCCCGCGCGAGCTTATAAAAAAACTGCCCCTCCTTTTCGCTGGGGGCAGCCCATAAAATTAAAAAGTATTATATACATTTATACATTCTTGCGCGGTCGGCTCATAAAAACAATGAAGCCTGTATCGTCCTACGTGCGGCTGATTATACCAGGTCGGCGGACAAGGCAGGGGATTTTGCGCCGTTCCTGGACGAAAATACCAGAGGGAGAATTTGCCCGGCCAATGCCGCTCCCCATTCACAGCCCGTCGTGCCAGACGGCGTTCTCTATCTCTAGACCTTTGGTAGTACATACCATGTTGCAGAGCTTCAAACGCATGCGGCTGATTGATCATTTGGGGAATGGTCCGGATTCCTTTAAAATCGGAGCAATTGGCTCTTACACGGTTAACGCCAACATTTCCAACAAGGAGCATCCCCATTTCGCCTTCACCCTCAGCTTCGGCTCGAAGCAACCTTGCCAACATGTCAATATCACTGCTCCTGGCTTTTATGACTGCCATCGGCTCACCTCTTTAGATTGTTCTAGGCATATCATATTGTAGATGGAGCAGATATGTTACGCTTCAAATCACTCAATAGAGCAAACACCAATCCGAGGAATATTTTTGATTGTTTTCACTGTCTACTCAACACATGTGGTACGAAGGGAAATGAAAGGAGCATGGGAAAAGAAAATGAAATGAAATGATTGATAACGAGCATGCGAGTGTCTCAACGAATATATAGGGATTTAGAGGGGAAATGAACGAAAGTAAGAGGACTGTCTTAAGTAGAAATTGATCTTCTGCCTAAGACAGTCCTCTTTGTTTGCTTCAAAGTCATCCGTCCTTATTTCCAAATGAGCTATACGGCGTCAAGCGGAGGAGATCCTCCCGTCTTTTTGGCAATTTCGATAGCGGGATTCGGTATGCCATTTCGATAATTTTGCTTGCGACCTCTGCTCCATTGGTAGGGATAAGACGAAATCTTTTTTGAATGACCTCTTTATTTGCTAGCGCATGCTCGATCTTTGGTACAATCTCTTCCGGTTCATGGATCGATACATGATCACTATCGACTACTTCCCTCAGCATCTCTATTTTTTGCTCGCGTTCCGCATCATCTGGCGGAAGGAAAAGTAACGGGGTTCCTGTAGAGATGCAATCTCCTAAAATGCCCATGCCCGGTTTGCTAATGACCAGACTGGCCGCCTGTACAAGATTTTTGCCATTCGGAATAAGAGGGGCTTTGATAATTCTTTCATCGAATGGGTAATCTTCATCTGCCAATTGCCCAGCTACAACAAATCGAAAGCGGCCAGCGAGCGAGTTTATTTGATCATACCACTTCACGATCTGTTCATAACGGTTAGCGAGTCCGCCACCCATGTGAACCAGAATAAACGACTCGTTCTGCTGAAGGCCTAACAAGCGTCGCACTTCTTGTGGGGACTGGCTGATTTCCCTGGTGATTAAAGGAATAGGGATATAGATGCAGTTCATTTGCGGATGGGTCTGCTGAGGCGGTATAAGATTCATGTGCAGAAAGATATCGGATTGATTGGCGATTTCTACAATGCGATTTTTGTATTCCTGCATCGGAGCTGAATCATTTTTACCGATGATAAAGTCACTGTGATAGAGGGTCACGAGCTTTGTGTCTCCACCGACCTTCCCCTCACTGCGAAACCGAGGCACATCAGAGCGCCAATCATTTATTAATAGTGTGGTTCGTTTACCATCCTCGAATTTTTTGGATGTAAAGGTTTGCAATTGGATATCATTGTGCAGGTTTTTCGATAAATAGCCATGCGTTTCCCGAAAGGCAAACACGTGAATAGGCAGACGTTGCTGCTGCAATTGTTCCGTTATGCTAATGCATCTACCGAGATGGCCCATACCTCTGCCAACCACAAAGGAGATCATCGTTCATCACCCTTTTAAATAGGTACTTTCTTGGTCCCTGTCTGAGCTTGGACAAATTACCCACATGCATCTACTTTTTGTGTTCTTTTGAGAAGCTCAATGCCCGAGTCGTTCTCACCGCTTATATATTTTATGGGGGTGGAGTGAACATGCTCTAGTCGTATAACGGTTTTCTGATCGATCACAGAAAAAAGCCGCATTAGCGGAGGCTCGCAGCTGTGAATTGTGCTCCCATCTAGAAATAAATTAGGTATTTTCATCACACAAACCACCGCTGTCCATGAATAGTGTGTATATATAGCTCAATTAGGATATGGGGTGGGAGAATAGTGGGCACGATTCATATTGTAACAGCCGTTAATGATGGTTTTGCTATCCATCTCGCAGTCATGTTATATTCCCTTTTTGAAAATAAGGTGTCGAAAAACCCAGTCATCGTTCACGTTATTGACAGTCAAGTCTCTGAGAAAAATAAATCCATCTTAACGAAAACTGTGAAACGATTCCATGCTCAAATCAAATATGTCACTATTGATCCGACCCTATATGATGGATTCCTCGTCCGTGATCACCTTACGCAGGAGACTTATCATCGGATTTCTATTCCAGACCTGCTGGACAAAGAAGTTGAAAAAGTGATTTATTTGGATAGTGATATCGTTGTTAAAAAGGACATCACTCCATTATGGAACACAAAAGTTGATCAATATTTCCTTGCAGCAGTGATGGATTCTTGGCAAGGGGTAAACAAATTAAGACATGTCGACCTGTCTATTCCGGATGATTGTGATTACTTTAATGCGGGAGTATTAGTCATGAATTTGAAAAAATGGAGAGAGCATAACATTACAAGCAAGATTTTGGATTACATGACAAAGAACCAAGGGCTTATTCGTTATCCCAGTCAAGATCCGATGAATGCAATTCTCCATGGTAATTGGCTTCAACTTGACACAAAGTGGAATTATCAGTCCAAACATCTTTATAAAAGCAACCTGCGAATAGATCCGGCCATTATTCACTACACAGGGGAAGATAGCAAACCGTGGTTGAGTAAAAAGCACCCGCTTCGAGAGGAATATTTTAAATATCTCAAAAAAGTAAAGAAGTTAAACTCCTTATAGGCATCGGGCTTTCGGCGCTTTTCGAATTTAATAAAATGGATAGAAATCCCTTCACATGGAGAAATGATGGCTGGAGGGATTTTTGTGTTTAAAAAACTTGACATAATACTAAACATCTTCATATAAAATATTGAACAAATTATGAAATATTTCGATTTTAACCATTTTCACTAGCCTTCTGACCTATAATGAAATGGAAACATTTTCTAAATTAACATTCTTTTGGAGGTGGAGTGAGTGGCACGCGTACTGTATGTTACGATTCCAGCAGATGGTCACGTGAATCCTACATTGGGATTAGTGAAGCAGCTAGTCGACAACGGAGAAGAAGTCGTCTATATGTGTTCAGAAGAATATCGGGATAGGCTTGCCCAGACTGGGGCGCAATTCCGCGCTTATCAATCGGAAGAACAAGTATCTCGTGATTTGGGTTTTAACCCAACAGAATTCAAACACCCTCTTCATTTCACTGATTTTATGCTCCGAGGCATTATTGAACCCTGCATTCCCAAGATACTCAGGCAGATAGAAAACGAATCATTTGATTACTTGATTTTTGACTCCTTGTTTGGGTGGGGAGGGGCAATCTTAGGTGAGAGGTTAGGAATCCCGACGATTTGCTCCGTAACCAACCTGGCATTTGCTGAACCGCTCAGCCATATTGTCGAAGTGTTTGATGCAAGCGATGCTGTAGATGTGGATGCACTTTATGAACGAGTGACGCAGACTGCACAGAGCATCGCACGTGTATGCAACGTAGCCGTCCCTGCCATTGAAGATATTACCCGCCAGTATGGGGATATGAAGATTGTCTTTACCAGCCGTGAATTCCAGCCAGATGCTGACAAGCTGGACGATAGCTACATATTTACAGGACCGTCGATTGCGTCGCGCCCTGATTCTCCTTCGTTTCCGTTTGAAAAACTTCGCGCTCCATACCATAAGGTCGTATTCATTTCCATGGGCAGTATTTTGACCAAGGATGTGGAATTGTACAAACTGTGCTTTGCAGCCTTTCAAGATATTCCGGCTCAATTCGTACTATCTTACGGAAGAGACACGGAGCTGGAGTCGCTGGGTGAATATATTCCACCAAACTTCATCGTGGAGCCGTACGTTCCGCAACTGGAAGTGCTCCAGCAAGCCGATGCTTTTATTACACATGCTGGCATGAACAGTACGAGTGAGGCTCTCTATTTTCATGTGCCACTCGTCATGATTCCATTAAGCTCCGATCAACCGATTGTGGCAAAGCGGGTGGAGGAGCTGGGAGCGGGGATTAGGTTAGATAGAGGGCAGCTCACACCGACAGCATTGAAAGATGCTTTGCTGCAAGTGTTGAACGAATCCACCTATAAACAGCACGCGATACAAGTAGGGGACTCTTTGCGTAATGCTGGCGGATACCAAGAAGCTGCAAGATGTATTATGTCTTTGTATTCCGTGCCGAATTAAAAATGAAAAGCTTCTTGCCTCATTATCATGAGCGGCAAGAAGCTTTTTTACTATAATTTAATTTCTTCGCTCTCCACACTTTTTTCGAGGAATTTATATGTGAGAAGGGGGTGTTATTCATATGATGTAGTGCCATAATAGAAGGATGATAGTCAGAAGGAGATAGATTTGATGAATAATATTGTAATCAAAAATGAGTTTCCTCCGAATTTTGAGGAATTAAAAAAGGCTGCCAATCGAACGTCTAATTGGAGAGAGCGTTTAGAGGCTGTTGAAGAATTAGGGCAGTGGAAGCATGAAGAAACAATGAAATTACTAATGAGAATCATGGAAAACGATACGGTATACAAAGTGCAAGAGGCTGCTTTTCAAAAACTGAAAGCATTTGGGGAAGGTGCTCGGTTACCTGCTCAGAAAAAAGGCGACTTGATCAAAGGCGCAACGAAAGCTTTGGTAAGAATTAAGAAAAGCTTGCCAAAAGGTCATACGCTCGAGGAATTCAAAGAGAAACTGCAAAAAATGAGAAGCGATATCTATGATACGTACGAGGGAGAAAAAGGTGCTGATTTTGATCAGTGGCTGGAAAACACCTGGGCGTCGTTATAGAAAGAGCAGTAGAGAAGGATTGAGTGACAAAGGAAGGGGATCATACCCCTTCTTTTTTGTTTCAACTAAATGCAATAATTTCCGATATTAGTAAAGTGGATCGAAATTATTAACAGGGAGCAATGGCATGGGAATTCCAAATCATGTAACATTTGAATGCTGCACAGAAAAGATAGACATTCAAGATATCAAAGAAGTAGAAGCTGCGCTGGGCGTACGATTTCCCAAAGATTTTGTAGAGTGTATGCTTGAGAATAATGAGGGGTGTCCTATTCCTTGTGTCTTTGATTCCGAGGAAGTAGAAGGTAAAGTATTTAATGCATTCTACAGCCTAAGTAGGAAGGTTGGGGGGTACCATATCTTAACAGCACATGAGAATGTTAAGGGTTGTGTACCCGAAGGAGTGATCCCAATCGGATATGATGCTGCCGGTAATTACATTTGCTTTGACTATAGTAACGGACGGCATGCTGAACCAATCGTTGTTTTCGTAGAACACGAATTCTTGATCTCCGAGGAAGACTTGGATGAGGGTGACCTAGAAGAAAAATCATTGGAAGAATGGCAAAGAGAAGCAATTAGCCGAGTGGCTGAAACATTTACAGAATTTTTATCGAAGCTGTATGAAGGGGAAGATGAGTAACATAAGAAAAGCCTCGTAACATGAATAAGCTACGAGGCTTTCTTTATATTAACGTAGGACTTCTCCCGCATAAACAGCAGGTGTCAAACTTCTTATTTAAAATCCTTACCCACTTTAATCACATACATCTGCGTAGGATTGCTATTAATTTTAATCTTGCCCTTCTCGTCATAGCCATCTACGCCGAAATCATTGTCATTCACAATGGCAATCGTGTTTTTATCCACAATCGCTAGTCCTTCCAGCTTTTCATGCGGATAGTTCAGCTTGGCTACATCCACCACCAATTCCTTGGAAACAGGCACAATTCCTTGCTCTTTCACTTGGGCAACGGTGAGCTTCTCAAAGTCACGCTCACTTGTTGACGTACCGAGTAAATTGGTTGCTTTCGAAAAATCGGCTTTGTAAATACGCTTAAGCTGTGCGTCTGCACCGGCATTTTTGTCTCGCTCGTCAATCAGTAAAACATCCTGACTGAGTGCAGCCAAGTCACTGATCACGACGTCTTTTTGTTTCACTTTCACGAAATCTTTCGCGTTCTCTGCGATGTACATGTACTCGCCTACGACTTTTTTGGTGGCGAGATCCATCTTTAAAATGCGCAAATTACGGGAAGCCTCGCCTGTCTTTTTATCAGGGACTGCCATCGGACTTTGGATCGAAGTATACAAGAACTTGCCGTCTGGCGAGATGGTGACACCTTCGAAGCCACGGTTTGCTATGCGTTTGGAATAGATGGCTGGCAACGTATCAAAAATCTCCATCTTTGCGCCTGCTGCAAGCAAGGCTTCTTTGCTGCCCTTTGGTACATAGCGGCCCAGGATTGTGCCGTCACGTTTTACTTGAATGATGGATGGGCGGTATTCGTCGGATAACCAAAAGGTATCGTCGACCGGGTTGTAAGCGATGCCTTCCAAATCCAAACCGTCTGGATCGTAACTAAGCTTTTTGGTTCCCGTTACATCGTAGGGAACTTCATCAGGGCCAGCGAGGTTCGGCAATCCACTGATATATGCATTTTTCGTAAAAACGTTGATTTTGCCCTCTGGCAAATGCAGCTTGATGGTTTCCAAAACGTGAATGTTCCCGTTCTCCACCTTTATTTTGTACATGCGTGGTGTGTAGTTTGGGTCAGGGAATGTACGCAGTTCGTCCTTGCCGTATTGACCATTTGGTCCACGGTCTGCCAATGTATAAAAGATAGAAGGAGGATCATTAGGGAGATGCACCAGACCGGAGAAGCCGCCTTCTTTAATACCCTCAGCGAGTGCAGGAGGATTTTTCCATTCGTGAATTTCGGCTACAACGGGTGCTCCCGTTACATTTTGAGTTGCACCTGCTCCTTGTGTTCCGATCAAGGATAGAGCCGTGATTGTTGCGATCAGCAAGCTTTTCTTTTGAAAGTGAATCTTCATCATATCCCTCCGAATGAAAAAACGACGTAGTGAACCGCTTTTGTTAGACTACCCGATCTATATTGGGAAAATATGAAGCGAAGATGATTGTTTTGTAAAAAATACAAATGAACCGACAGAAGTAATAAATTCTGAATAATCGAAAATTCACTTTGACACACAGACTTTTGATTTTATAAAATGCAAGGGAGGACTAAGGACTAGTTATAGCGGAGGAGAGATGAGCATGTCATTGACAGAACAGACAAAAAAGGGATATTTCGGAGAGTTCGGAGGAAGCTTCGTACCTCCACAACTGCAGGAAGTATTGGACTATTTGGCTGAACAGTTCGAAAGGTATAAAGATGACGAGGAATTTATCGAAGAGTACAGGTATTATCTGAAAGAATATATAGGCCGTGAGAACCCGTTGACGTTTGCTCGCCATTTAACAGCAAAACTGGGCGGTGCCAAAATTTATCTAAAGCGGGAGGATTTAAACCATACCGGCGCCCACAAGATCAATAATGTCATCGGGCAAATCCTTCTGGCAAAGCGAATGGGTGCACAGCGTATTATTGCCGAGACGGGTGCAGGACAGCATGGAGTTGCTACCGCGACTGTTTGTGCAATGTTTGGCATGGAATGCGTGATCTATATGGGCGCGGAGGATACGAAAAGGCAAGCATTAAATGTATTTCGAATGGAGCTTTTAGGGGCAAAAGTGGTAGCCGTGTCCAAAGGGCAAGGAAGATTGAAGGATGCGGTTGATGAAGCGCTAAATGATTTAGTTCAAAACTATCAGAACACGTTCTATCTATTGGGATCTGCGGTTGGTCCGCATCCATTCCCTACGATGGTAAAGTATTTCCAATCGATTATCAGTGAAGAATCCAAGCGACAAATTTTAGAAAAAGAAGGTCGCTTGCCGGATGCGGTTATCGCTGCTGTTGGCGGTGGCAGTAACGCGATTGGAGCTTTTGCTCATTATATAGAGGAACCATCTGTTCGTCTGATTGGTATTGAGCCTGATCAGGCACCTACCTTGACCAAAGGGGTTCCAGCCGTCATTCACGGTTTCAAATGCCTCGTATTGCTGGACGAAAATGGAGAGCCTCAAAAAACGTACTCGATTGCGGCTGGATTGGATTATCCTGGAATCGGCCCGGAGCATAGCCAGTTAAAAGTAAGTGGACGCGCGGAATACTACACAGTGACGAATGAAGAAGTGTTGGCGGCTTTTCAAGAACTATCGAGGACAGAAGGGATCATTCCCGCCTTGGAAAGCGCTCATGCCATTGCATATGCCTTGCAGTTGGCTCCCACTCTGTCCCCGGAGCAGATCCTGATTGTTAATCTTTCAGGACGTGGTGACAAAGACGTAGAGCAAGTTTTCCATCTGTTAAACAAATAAAAGATGCAGAGGCCGTCCTGGAGGGATAGCCTCTTTTTCGTCTATCGATTGCTTTTGTTCAATATAATTGTATATTTTTTAGTGAAACTTTAGTATTATCTTTTGAAGGGTTCCCAATAATAGTGTTTTACTTGTACTTCTTACCATGAACCATGATGGCGATTAACCATAGCATTTGTTGGCAATAGTGATCTTGTAAAGGTGCAAATGGTTAACAGCATCGTGCTTACAAAACAAGTCATCTAAGATATCGACACAGCTGGCGATACAGAAAGGATACGTTTATGCAATACATTTGGGGAGTTCTCGGCATTCTGGGAATTTTTTTGATAGCCATTGCGTTTTCGAAAAATCGGAGAGCGATCAATCCGAGAACGGTCATTGGTGCGTTTGCGATTCAGTTTATTTTTGCTTTGGTCGTACTGAAATGGGATTTTGGGAAAAAGCTTCTGGAGTTCTTGGCGTCGATTGTACAAAGCATCATTGATTCGACGAATGCCGGAATTCAGTTCTTGTTTGGCGGGATACTGGGTGCACAGAACGCAGGCTTTACGTTTGCCCTGCAAGTATTACCGATCATTATTTTCTTCTCTTCCTTAATTTCGGTCCTGTATTATCTCGGAATCATGCAGTGGGCGACGAAAATCATCGGTGGATTTTTGTCTCGGGTGCTTAAAACGAGCGAAACCGAATCCATGTCGGCCTCTGCAAATATTTTCTTGGGTCCAATTGAGGCACCACTCGTCGTAAAGCCTTATATTGAGAAAATGACCAAGTCCGAGCTGTTTGCGGTAATGACAGGTGGACTGGCGTGCGTTTCGGGCTCGGTGATCGGTGGGTATGCGATGCTTGGTGTTCCGATTGAGTATTTGCTGGCCGCAGCATTCATGGGAGCGCCGGGTGGTCTGTTGCTTGCGAAATTGATGATGCCAGAAACAGAACAGCCACACAGAAAGGAACGCGTGGAAGTCATGAAAGATACGGAGTCCAGAAACGTCATTGACGCGGCTGCACGCGGAGCTTCGGACGGGCTAAAAGTGGCTGCTGGTGTCGGTGCGCTGTTACTCGCGTTTATCTCGTTGATTTTCTTGCTGAACTCGATTATTGGCTGGCTTGGCGGGTTAGTGGGAATAGAAGCGTTGACGCTTGAGCACATTTTAGGCTACCTGTTCGCGCCGATTGCCTTTATGATCGGGGTTCCATGGGAGGAAGCTCTAAAAGCCGGTTCTTTCATCGGGCAAAAGATTGTCCTCAACGAATTTGTTGCATACACGGCTTTTGCACCTGAGATTGCGAATTTGTCGCAAAAAAGTGTGGTGATCATCAGCTTCGCCCTTTGCGGCTTTGCTAATCTGGCTGCGCTGGCTATGGTCATTGGTGGCTTGGGTGGATTTGCTCCGTCAAGAAGATCAGACCTTGCGGAAATGGGCTTGCGTGCAGTAGTTGCGGCAACCTTAGCGAATCTGTTGAGCGCAGCGATTGCGGGGATGCTTATTTAGATGAGTGGGTAAAAATCAGTACGAGGGCTGGAGTGATCCATGCCCTCGTTTTTTTGGTACTACTCGAAGTTAGTACTACTCGCTTTTTGTGTTCCCCGCTACAATCTTGTTAGTAAAAACAAGCCATGATTTGGTGGGGATATGATGAAGCATGTTCTGTTATTTCTAGGGCCAACGATCATGATCTTTTTAGGTTTACAAGTCATGAGTAGCGTGCCAGTCACGTTTCTGCTTTTTTACGGGTGGCTGTTTGTGGTTCCGCTTTTGGACATGATCGTTTTGAAAAGAAACACCTGGCGGGACACATTCAGGCAAATGGGATTAGGAATCAACCGCCCTAATATGTATCACGGCATTTTGACTGGACTTCTTTTCTTTCTCACCATGGTTCTTGCGGGATATTTCTTTCACAGCTTTTTGTTTGATAAGGATGATCTGCAAAAATTATTGGTACAATGGAATTTCTCAGGCAATCTTGTCGTTTGGCTCATCCTTGTTTTGTTAGTGATCAACCCGTTTCTTGAGGAAATCTACTGGAGAGGATATTTATTTAAAAAGCTGGAAAGAAAGCTGACGAAGCGAACCATGATTTTGCTGACGTCATTGTTTTACAGTCTGTATCATTTTCTTTCCATCATTCCTTTGTTTAGCTGGCCGTATAATTTTGCGATGATTTTGCCAGTCTTTTTGGCGGGAATGATTTGGGGATATATGCGAGATAGGAGCAAATCGTTGATGGGATCGATCGTCAGTCATATCCTTGCAGATTCAGGGATCATGTCTGTCTATCTCCTATTCTTGAAATGAATAATGCAGGTATGGAGGCAAGCTTCCATACCTTTTTTCTATGGGAAGACATTCTTATTGATTGGATAAGGAGGAAAAAGAGTCATGTTGGAAAAAATAAGAAGTTAGGTAATTTCAAAAGATGGAGCTGAAATCATGAACGTTGACGTGCTTTTTAACCAGTTTCCCATTTTAAAATCAGATCGTTTCACCTTGAAGAAAATCGAAGAGCAGCATTTGGACGAAGTATTTGAAATCTACAGCAATGACAACGTATTTACTTACTGCGGCATTATCCCCAAGCATAATAAAGCGACAGTGAAAAACATGATCGGGCATTTTGAGAGAGACTATTTGAAAAAATCCAAGATCAAATGGGGGATATTCGCCAATGATAACCCCGATCACTTGCTTGGCATTATGGAAGCTTTCGACTTTCATCAAAAGGTAAACATGGTGACCATTGGCTACTTCTTGTCCGAAGCGCATTGGGGAAAAGGGATTGCGGCGGAAGCGGTACACATCCTGCTTTCATTTTTGTTCATGGATGCCAATGTTAACCGAATACAGGCAGAAGTGATGCCTGCGAATGAGCCCTCCAAGAAAGTATTGTTGAAGAATGGCTTCATGAAGGAAGGAACGCTTAGACAAGCTACGCTATGGTCGGGCAAAGGGATTGTGGATGTAGAGATATACGGAATGCTAAAAGAGGACTATGAAAAAGGAAGGGGGCAAGCTGCATTGGCAAAGCCCCTGGCATGACGGGATGGCCTACAATTTCACTGTGGTACATCTTCATCCTGTGCAAACATCTCTAATGTTGCTATAAGAATATCTTTTTTATCTATATAGTAATTTACATAGGGAGAATAAATAAAAGATCTTCCTTCAAACATCGTATAAAAATCAAAAGCGGGCACAGGGCGTTCCATTTCTAAGGCAGCCCCTATTGTAGAGAGCAAAGCGAAAAAGCGAACGGGATTGCAATCCAATTGCATATGAGTAAGAAGTTGTTTGGCGCAGGATGCGTTTTTAGTTTGCTCAGATGTATATATTTCTGGGAATCTCCCATTCAACAGGTATTCCTTTAAGAAGATACGGTAGTAGTTATTGGCTGCTTCATCAATATCAGAGTACATTTTCCCAAAATCAGTGTAGATTTGGTTTTCACCCTTCATCCTTATCACTCCAATCATTCCAACTCGCACTAGATAAAGTTATTGTATCAGAAAACGAACCTCAACCTTCACGATTCGTGATGGGAGAGGTTCGTTTTTTGCCGAATAGGAATTATTAGACAGAGTCGCATATTGCTCTAATCTGAGCACTCCTATGTTACTATGTTTGTAGCAACAAACGACTGCCACAATTCATAGGCATCTGGAATGGGGAAAACATCTTGAAAACATTTAAGAAAGTCTATATAGAAATCACCAGCGTTTGCAATCTCGCCTGTACCTTTTGTCCGCCAACAGAGCGTAGTAAAAGTTTTATTAAAGTAGAAGACTTTGCGAAAAGACTGGATGAGATCAAACCGCACACCGATTACATTTACCTGCACGTCAAAGGGGAACCGCTTCTGCATCCCAAAATTGATGAGCTACTCGATATCAGTCATGAGAAAGGCTTCAAGGTTAATATCACCACAAATGGAACGCTGATCGCGAAAAATCGGCATAAATTGCTGGGCAAGCCTGCGCTCCGACAAATGAACTTCTCGCTTCACAGCTTTGACGGACATATTGGCTCAACCGACCGCGAAGGTTATTTGCGGGAAATTCTGTCCTTTGTTCGGGAAGCTCAGGAGCATCAAGTGATTTTTTCTTTCCGTCTGTGGAATTTGACGCAGGATAACGTCACGAACATTCAAAAGAGTAAAAACCGCCAGACGCTCGAAATGATTGAGAAAGAGTTTGGGCTGGACTATCGAATTGAAGAGAAAGTAGTGGCAGGCAGTGGGGTAAAAATCGATGACCGCGTTTATTTGAACCAAGATTACGAATTCCAATGGCCGAGTCTAACAGCGCCTGAAGATGACGGAAAAGGCTTTTGCCATGGACTGCGCACACAAGCGGCGATTCTCGAAAATGGAACCGTTGTGCCGTGTTGTCTCGATGGGGAAGGGGTTATTAATCTAGGGAACATCAATCAGACCTCGTTTACTGATATTGTGGATGGTGAACGAGCCAATAATCTGATAGAAGGATTTTCTCGCAGGGAAGCTGTCGAGGAATTATGTAGAAGATGCGGGTACCGCCAGAGGTTTGGAGCGTAGCAAAAGCAAAACGTCCGGGTCAAATGATTCGGACGTTTCGTTCATCTTCAGAATGTAACAACTAACAACGGCGGTGACGACGACAGCGGAAGAAACAAAAACGACAGCGGCGACGCCTGCGACGGAAGAAGGAACAAAACCGGCAGCGACGACGACGGCGGCGTAGACAACCACAACGATCATAGTCGCGTTCAAAATCTTCGTCCACGTCTCTATCGAAATCCCTGTCCAAGTCTGTATCGCAATCTCTTTCAATCCCGTGTTTTTTTTCTCGATCCTTACAACCACAAGACATACATCCACCTCCTTCGTGTTCATACCATATTTTATGAATGCCGTTTGGACATGACTGGACGAACTGTAGGGGATAAAAGCTTGTTTTCAGGCGTTGAAAAATGGCGGATGCCGCTATCCCCACAAACTCATGGGCAGAAGTAATGGTAAACATAAAAAAAGATAGCGGATCTCATAGCCAAGAGGAGCTAATGGGAACCACTATCTTTTTTCTATGCTAAATGAAGACTTCTTGTTGTATTACTTTGCAGATGTATCGTTGGCGTCTGTATCCTGCTCGGATTCTTTAGGGGCTTGAAGGTCGTCAATGATGACGATTTTGCCTTCTTCTTGCCATTCTACTTTCGCGTTCAGTTGTTCACTGATGAAGCGAAGAGGCAGGAATACACGTCCATTTTTCAGGACAGGTGTAGTGTCCAGAGAAATGGTTTTCCCATCTACAGTTGCTTCTTTTTTATCGAGGTACAGCGTGATAGATTTTTCGCCACGCGTAATTTCTACGCTACGAGTCTCTGGCTTCCAGTTCACTTCCGCTTTCAATGCGGAACTGATAGCACGTACAGGCACCAACGCTCTTCCACCTTGTACAAACGGTGCCACGTCAGCTTTTACCTGTTGTCCATCTACGAATGCTTTCACTTCTGTCGAGCCTGTCTTCTCAAGGAGTTCTCCAAGCTTTTTGAAAGGTGTGTGGTCTCCTTTTTGGTACGTGCGCTGAAGTAGCTCAAGCTGTACGTCCAAAGCTCCATGTTTGTCAGTGGTTTTTTCCAGATCAGCTACCAGTTGCTCGTATTTCGCTTTTTGATCTTCCGTGATTTCAGCCGTATGCTTGAGCTCTTGGCGAAGCTCGATTAGCTGTTTTTTCAACTTTACGTCTTTGATGTTGGATTCTGTGCTAGCTTCGGTTGAGTTCTCATCGTCGCTATCTGTAGCGGTATCAGATTCTTTGACAGAAGTTTCTTTCGATTTATCTTTTGCTTCTGCCTTTACTTCGGGTTTACCGCTTCCTTTTCCTTTGCTTTCCAGGTCAGCCGCCAGAGCAGCAGGTACACTGGTTGCGAGTAGAATAGCAACCAACGAAGTAGATATCACTTTTTTCATTTGAATCTTCCTCCTTCTAGGTGTAAGTTTCGTGAACTCGACATTCATGACGGAGGAAAATATGAATAAGTTGCATAGGTTTTGAGAAAATATTTTTATTTGTGCGAATGGTTACCTTTCAGTGTTATTCCTTCCAAATCCCGTATTTTCCTCACACGCCCGATTACGATTCCCAGGAGCGCCACAAGTACGCCAGAGAGAATAAACAAAAACCCAATTCCTCTGCCCGCCCCCGTTCCGATGACCTGACCGACCGTTTGCCCTAGAAATTGATCTGGATCAAACAACGGATTAAATACATGATCCGCCAAAAATCCCGCCGACCCAAATGCCAGTACGAACCCGATTTGCGAAATAGCCGTGATCATCGACCACACTCTGCCTTGCCGTTCATTCTCGACGTTCGTTCGGATGAGAACCTCGAGGCTTGTGTTTACAAAGGGAAGCGTGATGAAAAAGAGGAAGCCAAAAACCATAATCAGCCAAACGGAAGTAAACACACCCATCAGGGCATAAAATAAGCCAGCAAGTGCGAGAGAGAAGGACAGCATGAACACTTTGCTCTTTCCCATACCGAAAAGTCCGATTAAAAGGCTGCTGACGAGCATGCCCGATGCAGATGCAGAGAGAGCAATACCGAGCGTCTTGGAATCAGTTAATGTCAGCATCATAGGCCCCAAAAGCGATTGCAGCAGCCCGATGTAAAAGCACACGACAGACATTAACAAAACTAACGAGAAAACGCCTTTCTTTGAAAGGAGATAGCGGAAGGCTTCAGACATTTCGCGAAAAAAGCTTTGTCTTTCATGTTTCTGAGGAGTGGCATCGTGTTTCATAATCAGCAGTACGGCGCCGACAGCTAGAAGGAAGGTTATTATATCGATGAGCAAGACGAGCTGGATATCAAAAGCACTGAGAAGAAACCCTGCAACCAGTGGGGAAATCAGATATTGAGCTGAATTTGCCAGTTGAATGAGCCCACTTGCCTGTGAGTACATCTCTTCCGAAACCAGATCGGAGACGGTTGCTTTAAAGGCTGGGTTTAGAATAGCGGCAGAGATCGCGCTGATGCCGACCCCCAAATAAATGTGCCATAATTCCATATGCCCGGATAGCATGACAAGCAAGATGAACAAGATACCAGCTATGGAACCGATATCGCCAATGATCATCATTTTCTTGCGGTCAAATCTGTCTGCCAGCACCCCGCTAAAGGGGAGTAAAAGGAAGGAGGGGAGAAAAGAGAAGAGAATGATGAACGAATAGCTCATGGTAGAGTGGGTCTGTTGAAAAACAAAGACACCCAAGGCAAAAGCGGTAAGTCCACTACCGATAGCGGAAAGCAGCTGTCCTGACCAAATGATTAGAAATCTGCGAAAGGCTTTATCATGAGCGTTCATTGTCTTTTCTCCTTTTCATCTATTACAAAAACGAGAAGGAACCCGGCGCGGCTCCTAGTGACCGTTCAATAATTACCTGCATGGCTTGTAGACGTTTTGTTTGTTCCTCTTGATCCCAATGAAAAATGCCTGATTCCAACAAAAATTGCGAGCCAGCGAGGAGAAACTGAACGGTCTCCAAGGCATTCTCGACATGAAAGACAGATTCTTTATTTCCTTGTTCAATGACTTGCGCAAGGACAGGAGCAATTTTCAAGATAAGGGCGATGTTTAGACGCTCGTGAAGCTCTCTGTTTTCAGGGCGATGCAAGCTTTCCATCCATTCGGCTTGCTTATCAATGGAACGGTTTTGGCTGCGCAGCATCTGGCGAACCTTCTCCATGACGCTTAAGGTAGAGTCATCTGCGATTTTTTTATATTCTTCGCAAAGCGTATCGACCATGGACTGGACAAATGCTTCAAGGATTTCTTCCTTCGATTTGAAGTAGTAATAAAAGGTTCCTTTCGCTACGCCCACCTTTTGAATAATCGCATCCACGGTGGTATGGACATAACCCTGATTTCGAAATAGCTCCCCTGCGGCTTCCACTATTTCTGCTCGCCGTGTTGTGGGGTCTTTCACGACTCTTTTCATCGGCGCCTCCTTCGATTGTCAGTAAGTGATTGGATACAGATTACCATATGACTGACCGTCAGTCTATAAGTGAGTAAAAGAAAAAGAGGAGGGAAATCCCCCTCTGTTCGGTATTAAGAATTTATAAAATGATGGCAAACATTCGTTATAATTTCTCAGCGATAATCGTGAAGGTTTTCGGGATTCCTTTATCAAAAACTTCCGATGAAAGATTCGGGAGCTCTTCCAGCATTTTAAGGCACAGCCCTTTGCTAGCAATGGACGTAACAATTTCGCCTAATGTCCAATTGCGCAACAATACTTTTGATTCAGCGACATTTGTGCCGTCTGAGAGAAATTTAGAGAAAGCAATGTCCTTTTCCTCAAGCGAGCTGTCGAAATAATCGCCTGTTACTTTATGTTTGCGGATAGTAGCAGTCGTTCCGCGTGAGGAGATGAGTTTTGTGGATACCGGATGGAAATCTTGGAGGACGAGCATGCCGCCTTTTCGCAGGAGCGAGTTGACCACCTGGAATAATTCGGTTAAGTCCAAAAAGTAATGAAGAATACCGAATTCCATAAAAACGAGATCATACTCACCAGACAATACATGGGGAGGTAGCTGCAATACATCCGATACGATGTAAGTCAGGTCAACATCGGCAGATGCAGCTAGTTCCTTGGCGTACTGCTCATTCTCATAAGAGAAATCGGCGATAGTTACGTCGGCACCTAGCAAGGCGAGCGCAACGGCTTTGTTTCCATTTGAGCCGAGTAAATTGATAATTTTTTTGCCGCGAATATCCCCCATGTGCTCATATACTTTCCCGATGCGCTTTTGGGGGTCTTCTTTAATTTTGACTGCTGCCTCAACAGGTGTTCCGAAACGCTTCAGCCACGCTTGATAAGCCCCAGTGTTCCAAGCCGTTTTATTTAGTTGTGCTGTTTCCACAAATTCCCCTCCATAGAGTATTCCATTCAAAAGATTGGCCCCGATAGGTTGGTAAGAGGGCTTAGGTAATATATCATACTGACACATATGATTCGTGTCTATATATTTTCAGAGTGTTAATTTTTCCATGTGTGACCGGAAAGTAAGAACCATTGGGGCGAGATTCTACAATTGTGAAGCAAAGCAGGACAGTGGTAATATTGGGAAAAAAATATACGTCCGCTCTTTATGCGGTCGAGGGTTTGTTCGACAGGAGGCAAGCTGCTTTGAAAATCAAAGTGTTGATCGCAGACGACAATTCGTTTATACGGGAAGGCATGAAAATCATCCTGACGAGCTTTGCGGAGTTTGAAGTGGTCGGGATTGTGGAGGATGGGTTTGAGGCGGTGACGTTTTGCGAACAGAACGAGGTAGACGTCGCGCTCTTGGACGTTCGGATGCCGAACATGAATGGAGTGGAAGCGACTCGTGTGCTGACTACAGAAACGACAGTCAGACCACTCATTTTGACCACGTTTGACGATGACGAATTTGTCCTCGAAGCCATTCAAGCGGGGGCACGCGGCTATTTATTGAAAAACAATGACCCCAACCGCATTCGAGATGCCATCAAGAGCGTCTATAACAACCATCACGTGCTCCAAGATGTCGTCCTGGATAAGATCAAAATGAACCTGAATACAGGGAAGAACGCGACGGATACCGTGTCCGCTACCGCTCCTCCCAAAGTGACAGCAGCCCTCCCTAATGAAAGCAAAATCGACCAAAGCTTATTTACGGAACGGGAGCTCGATGTCATGAAGCAGATCGCCAAAGGGCTATCGAACAAAGAAATTGCCAAGAAGCTGTTTATTTCCGAGGGAACGGTTGCGAATTACATTACTTCCATCTTAAATAAAACAGCGCTTGAACACCGTACGCAGATCGCGATCTATTATTTGACCGGCGAAACGAACATGTCTGATTGAAAGGAGGTCACTATCGATGGAGTTATGGACAATGGCTAATAAGGCAGCAGTGCTTGGATTTATCATCGTGACTTCTTTTCTTGCTCATCCCACTTCTGAAATGGACCCTTGGCAAATTCTTGTGTACTTGTTGTATTTGGCAATGAATCTCACTATTCTCATTGTGAAAAAGAGGAATCATAAGCAATTATTTATGGGGCTATCCATCGTGTTTGTGGTAGCAAGTACACTTGTGTTGGACCCGTTATTTGTGTTGCTCTTGCCAGTCCACATTTTGGAGCTCGTATTCTTGGCGGGTACGCAGAGGGTGGTCGTATTTGGATGTATGCTGTTGCCTTTGTTCATCGTTTTACCTGAATGGATGCCTTTGTATTTACTGACGGCCTTTCTTAGCTTTTTGCTGTATAGGTGTGGCAGCATGCTAACTGACAAGCTTCGCAGATTAGAGGCTGAACGGGAGAAGATGAGGGAGGATTTACAAAGCTTGACCCGCTCCTTGAACGAGAGCAGTGAATACTTCCGCCAGTCGACCTATACGATTCAACTGGAGGAGCGCAATCGCCTTTCTCAACAAATTCACGACGATGTGGGGCATGCGGTGGCAGGTGCGCTCATTCAGATGGAAGCGTCGCGACTGCTGATGGCGACTGATCAGGACAAGGCATCTGAGCTGCTTCGCAATGCGATCGCAATATCGAAGGAAGGGCTGGAGCGAATCAGAGTGACACTCAAGGATGTGAAGCCACGGCCGGAGGAGCTAGGAATCAATCGACTCCGGTCGTTTGTGGATGAGCTGTCTGCGAGAGAGACAGTGACAGCCACGCTTACTTTTGACGGGGATATCGACGTCATTACACCGATTCAGTGGAAAATCATCCAGCAAAATGCGACGGAAGCGGTCACGAATGCACTCAAATATGCGAAGGCGACAGTGATCTCCCTAGAGGTACGGGTGCTGAATACATTCATAAAAGCAGTGGTCACAGACAATGGGGCCGGTGCAGAAAAGGTTGTAAAAGGGCTTGGCATTCTCGGGATGGAGGAGAGAGCTGCTTCCGCTGGTGGAACAGTGATCGTAGACGGTACGCGAGGCTTTAGTGTGACCACGCTGCTACCTTATCGCAACGAATGAAAAAGAGCGTAAAAAATACGGCTTGAAAGCAGCTCGTCGCCACCTCAATTCTCCAAGCACTAAGAAGCTTGCTATATCAAGGATTATTGCCCTTGGCCTTCAATGGTCAGGGGCTTTAATTTTTCCCACGAATGAGCCGTGACCATATTTTGACCATATTTGTATGGTCATAGCTCCATGAACTTCTCAAATCTGGTTGCAGTTTGTTCTTTGACTGTCCTGGTAACATGGGTGTAGATGTTCATCGTCATTTTGATATCGGTATGACCGAGGCGCTCCTGAACTTCCTTGATGCTGGCTCCAGCTTCAAATAAAAGGGAGGCGTGCGAGAGCCGCATTCCGTGGATGTTTATTGGATGAAGGTTATTGGATTTGATAATCTCATTTAATTTGTCATTTGGATATGCGAGTCGAAGCGGGGACCCATCTTCACGAGTAAAAACCATTTGATTATTCTTTGAGTGGAGATGTACAATCGAAGCTCCAGATTGCCCTGTACGGTAAAGACCTAAACGAAAAGCTCATTTCGGGATCAGCATATGCTCCTGCTCGTGAGCTGGCTGCTGCATTTTGTCTACAGATTGAGTACAAATACAGTAATATTGAGAGGATGAGTTTCGTGGATAATACAAACAAAAGAAACAAGGAGTTTTGATAATTGTCGGTGGCGTTCTTGCAATTGCAGGAGCAGGTTATGGGCTACTTTCAGATGAACCAGTTCAAGCGATACAGCAGGCTTTTGAATTGATCATAGGAGCATTCTAAAAGCGAAAGCCCTCCTTCGGAATATTGGTCAAGCCCCCATTTAGTGGACATTGAAATAAGCCCTAGGCTATAAGCTGACGTCGGTATTCAACCGGCGTCAGCTTATTTAGTTTTCGTTGTGCTCTTTTCTCGTTATAAAAGAGAATAAATTCTTCTATACGCCTTTGTGCTTCCTCTATACTTCGGATATCATAGGGATAGAGTGCTTCAACTTTCAGATGCGAAAAGAAGCTCTCCATAGAGGCGTTGTCATAACAATTGCCTCAGCGTGACATGCTGATTTGGGCTCCAACCTTTGGCAGCATGTCGTGGTAAGCATGGGACGTGTACTGGTACCCTTGATCGCTGTGAACGATCAATCTAGCCACGTCTTTTTGCTTTTCGAATGCTTTCTTGAAGGTTTCTAACACAAGTGGATTATCGTTACGCTGGCTTAGATGATAAGCGACAATCTCATTGTTCCATAGATCTTTTATAGCAGATAAGTAAATCCGATGGTCAAATACCCGAAACTGTGTGACATCCGTTACCCACTTTTGATTAGGCCCTTCCGCAGTGAAATTCCGTTGCAGCAAATTTTCCGTGATTCTGCTATCCGACACAGCCGTTTCATAACTGGTACGGTGGATGTATTTACGACGGATGATTGCCTGCATGCCTAGCTCCTGCATGAAACGTAGCACTTTCTTGTGATTTACTTTCAGGTTATATTGGCGGTATAACTCGTCCTGGACACGACGATAGCCAACCGTCTTGTCCCGTTCTTCATAAATGCTTCTGATTTTGCGTTTGAGATGTTCGTCGCGATCATCGTCCTTGTGTTTCACACACGCATAGTAACCGCTTCGGCTTATACCTAAATAAGCGCACCGTTCTTGAACGCTTCGTTTGTCCCTTAGCTCGTCAACGAGGATGTGCTTGTTTTGCAACCCTCCCGATTCAAGATTTGTAACCACTTTTTTAAGACATCTACCTCCAGTTGTAGACGCCGAATTTCCCGGTCCTGCTCCGTTTCAACCCGATGAGGATTTCCACGCCCGTCCTTGAATGATGCATCTCCATTTTCACGATACTTTCTCATCCAAGTTCTGACGCGGTATTTATCCTGGACCCCTAGGTGTTCTGCAATCTTTCTGTAGCTCCATCCTTCTTCCACGTGCAAGGGAACCGCTTCTACCTTGATTGATTCTGGATAATGTTTACATTTGTGTCCTTTCACTGCCATGACGAAAAGCCCCCCTAGAATTACATCGGATTAACCTAGGGGTTTTTCCAATGTCTATTCTAAGGGGGGCACTTCACTTCAGAGGAGACGGGTTTTTTATTAGTAGCTATTGTCTATAGAGTCCAATAAAATAGGGGATAGCATTTGCTATTCCCCTGTGTAAATAAACGATATTTACTTTTCCTGCTCGTAATCCCATTTTCCTTTGTCTTCATTGTACTTTAGTTTGAAGATCAGAACCTCTCCATCTTCTCTGTTAAACGAGAAGGAGCCTTCTTTTAACTCTTCATCCAGAAGGATAACCGGAATGGAATCCCCTTCTTTGGCGTATTTCTGCATAATTTTATCCTGTACTTCAATGAATGCACCACTTACGTCCTCAGTATACCTTTCCTTCATTTTCTCTTCAAATTTACCGCTGTTAATAAAATCATTATATATCCATTTGTTTCCGTCTTCGTCCGTCAAAGTTGTCATTCTTTCTAAATCTTTAGTCTTTGCTTCAATTCCCAATTCGTGAAGTGTTTTCTGGTGATTTGATTTTTTATATTGTGCTATATCTTCACTTGCGTATAGACTGCCACCTGCGAATATAGCGCCAGCTAAAACAACACCCGAAATTACTATGTTCCGTTTTTTCATAGCCTCAAATTCCTCCTACGTGGTTGTATTCAGGCCATTCTTTTTTGGAAGTTTTTGTTACAACTTCGTTTATCTTATTGTAAGCATAATGGGATGAACGAATTTCACAACTTATTAATTCTTTAATATTAACATCGTAACCGACATTTGCATAATCTCTGCCATTTTCGTAGTCTTTATGCGTGAGTTTTCCGTTCACGTAGAAATAAGAGTAGACTCTTGTTTTAGCGAGGTCTTTTCCTTCCCCTTGAGTATAAGCCCATAAATAAGCAGAACTCCTTGTCACATCATGAATATTGGATGCGTACAATTCAATGCCGTAATCATCCCCACTACTTAATGGGCTGACATTATTATCTTCCGCAGCTATTGCTAGTGATGTAGATAAAGCGAGGACACCTAATACAGTTGAAAGAGTAGCAATTCGTTTGTTCATACTAACCTCCAGATTCTATCTCTAGATTATCATGATTCTACCAAAATAAGTTAAAATGCAAAATAGGAAAAATATACCTATTCCTATATGTTGATCGTTGATAGATTTCTAGTTTCTTCTGTAACACCTTAGTTTCTATTTTTTAGCATCATTTTTGATTGAATTAACAGAATGTACTGATCTAATTTCTGGCTTAATTCCACGACGTCATCATGCAACAAATCATTCTTTTCTAAAAACAATTGCACCAGTTGTTCTCGCAATTGTTCCACAATGTTTTTCAAATGCTCTATATCGTGATAAGTTCCTCCTTCCCGATCTAAGGATTGCGTGATACATTTATTTATAGGAGCTTTAGCTGCTCCTCCTGTGGGCGTTCCGTTTACCTGGCAATGGGATGGAACGCCCTTTTCGTGTGCAATAGCTCATATGGTATACACCTCCTTTTTTTACATTTTTGTACATTTATTTATGTACATTTATTACTATAAACTAACATTCAGCAAAACGACCTCTGAAAAATTTTGAATGATAAAAAAAACACCCGAAAGGGTGTTTTACTACTACTTAACCTCCTGCACCGTGGGTATACGTAGTTACAATGTGATGACTCCTAAGCACCTCCTGATGTTCTGGTACAACGATTCCGTGAGAAAGTCCGAACAAAACAGTAAGTAGAAGTATCATACTCCGCATTATTTATTTCTCCCTTCCAAAATGTTTTGGAATTCATCTATCTGCTGGTCAGAAGCACTATGTCTATATTTCCAGAACATAGCGACACAGCTTTGGAGCTTTTCTTGCTCCATCATCTTACTCGCTAACGCAAGGCAGCGTAGGGTTTCTGTAATACCTTCTGCAACTCGCCCCTTATCGAGCTGATATATCGCCAAATGATACCGAAAATGAAGATGGCGGGTAAGACTAAAAGGGTCTTTATAATCTTGAAAGCAAGCAATTTCCTTAGAAAAACGCTCCACAACGTCATCTACAGATAGTCCGAATCGATTGGCTGTCTCCATAATGGTAAACATACCCGCTAAAATTTCAGGTGGGTTATTAGCAAGATGATTAACATACTCAGAAAGTAACTCTGTACGCCCCATTAATAAATTCAGCGTGTAATTATTCGCTTTCGCCCATCCACGGAACTTTTCAATTTCCATTTCAGCCAGATCATCACGGAATTCAAACCAGCCCAGCTCAGCATACGCTTGTACATAAGAAATGGCTTCTTCATACCGCTCTTGTAATTGTAATGCGAGTCCCTTTAGTAAGAAGCCCTGTCCATAATACACGACAAGATGGCGCTCTGTTTCAAGTATTCCCCTCACTCCATCAATTTCCCATCTTTGTACTTCTTCATTATAGATCACGGTTGCTAACTCTCTAAGTTCATCTGCATATCGCTCTACCTCCTTCCAGTTATGGAGCGTAAAGCACAGATTTGCTAATTGTAGTAACGCATCTAATTGATAATTTTCAGGCAACCTGTTTCGATAAGAATGAAAACGGACGACAGCCTTCCACTTTTTCTCTGAATCAGCTCCCCCTTGCACTGCACGGAAAAGCCTATACTGAGACATTACAAAACGATCACCATGGCTGTCTTTTTCCGATTCAATAACAAGTTGATAAAACGGGATTGACTCCTGTCGTTTCCCATTTGTAAAAAGCTTCTCAGCCACGGAAAACAGAATGGACAGGTTTTTCTGATTATCCAAAAGTATAGGGACAATTAACTCGATACAATCCTGCCTGCCTATTTCTGCACATCGAATCAGATAGGGAACAACTCGTGAACGAGACACTCTTCCCTCGACGATACATTCCGTTACATACAGCTCATATAGCCATCCAGGGGCTTGATTAAAAGCTACAGCAAGTGCATCCAGATGACCAATCGTCATAGCCCGAGAAGGAGTTCGATTAAAAATATCGCTCAGTACTCCCTGATTAATACCTGTTATCTCGCCAAGTTTAGTCAGTGTGTAACCACGCTCTTTTAGGTGATGCTCAACTTCTGAACGTAACGATCGTTGAACTGTCTTGCCTTGCCCCATATTAAACCTACTCCTCCTTAGCAAAAAAAAAAGAAACATCAAACTCCCTATATTTTACAAAAAGAGTGTATAAATGTAAATAAATGGCAGTCGGGACTTTTTTCCTGTATGATTTGTTCATTTAGAGTACACCCTGTATCAACAATGGTTGAAGTCCCAAAAACGATATTCAGAATGCATTCAAGAAATAGCAAACCCGCCCCTATTTTTAGAAGACGGGTTTTCATATTTTATTCTCCTATATCCGCGAATCTCTTAATTCGTACACCGATTTCATCATGAACTCGTTGAAACTCAGACCACTCTTTACAAGCGGGATCGTCAAATCCCCAATGGACGCGTTTTACATATTTAATTCCTAGTGTCGATTTTTGTCTGCTTGATATTCTTGTTCAATGTACCATTATGGATTATGGTGAGAGTGAATCATAGAAACAGGGGGATTTTACCAGTGAAAAAAACATCAATTCTTGCGTTGTCATTAGGCATCGTGTTAAGTGGCTGCGGTACAACGCCAAATAACACGCCAGCTCCAGCAGCCACAACTACCTCATCTGCACCAGCCCCAGCTTCTGAACAGAAAGCTATGTCAGCCGAGGAAGTGAGTAGATTTAAGGAGTACGCTCCGAACTTAAAGGGTGGGCCATTTATTACAGAGGCAGAGATTGTTAACCAAAACGAGGCAGTAATCACCTATGCAGATTTTGCAACTTTGAAAAAGGCTAAACCTGAAACCGGAATGACAGAAGCAGATGCAAAGAACTATTGGGAGTCTGGAGACGCGATTAACAAAGCATTGATGGAAGAGCCGATCCTACTATTAAAGGAGTTCCCTGAACTGCAAAAGGTGAAGGTAACACTGAATCATGGAAAAAAATATACCACTGAGATTGATAGAGCTACTATCGAGGATTATTTGAAGGTAAACCTTGCTGAAACTAAAACTGATAAAGACAAGTGGCGGAATGAAATTGTGAACAAGTTTTTCACTAAAGAAGAACGCGCAAAATACATTGATAAATTTGTGAAGGCGGAGTAAAAAAGAAAGCCCTAGAACATAATCTCTAGGACTCTCGTCGTGACCATATTTTGACCATATTTCTATCAGAAAGTATCTTAAATAAACGGAACCTAAGTTGTAAATCTTCCTATTTAATATGCGGAAACCTTAATGAATCGAAACCAACAATGAAAGAGCGTAAAAAATACGGCTTGAAAACAGCCCGTCGCCACCTCAATTCTCCAAGCACTAAGAAGCTTGCTATATCAAGGATTATCGCCCTTAGCCTTCAATGGTCAGGGGCTTTAATTTTACTTCGTACGAGCCGAGCCTGCTCCATTATGGATTAGGAGAAGTTTCTTATAGTCAGTTGGTAAGTGCCAGTGAGTGCCCTTTAAAAGAAATTGCCCTAACATTAAGGTCGTTATCGTTTACTGTTAAGACGACTTCACTTGCATATCGAGATAGAAATATGAGAAATGGGGATTCCAGTAGGCGATCATTGAGCACCCAGTTCGTGGGGGAAATGGTGACCTCGTCACTCATTTCGTATGGTTTATTAATAAAGTCCCAGAGCCTTCTGTGAGCCGAATTTGCGTGGTAAGTAGTCTGCTTGATAAAGGAATCCCTTTCTATTTGGAACAGTTTTGTGTTTAGTTGGATACTATGCTCACATTCTCCCTGTAGATAAAAATCGCTTACCAGAGGATCAATCTTACTTGTATGTATGACCGATTGGATAAAAGAACTTTTTATATTTGGCTTTAAGTCCTCTAGCCTGATTTCCTCCAGCTTTCCATTGGTGTATATTCCCCGTACTTTGGTAAACAGGCTTGTGAAATTGACGGAAGCATACTCTTCTATCTCGGGATCGTCATGGGCCGGAATCCGATAAGCAGTATGCTCATGAACAACAAAAGGGGCGATGGTCCATTGCAGGACGATATCATGGATAAAATCGGGAGGTTCCTGGAGCCCACTTGACTCGAATCTCTTAATTGAGAAGGCGACGTTTGTTTCTACCGGATTCTCTTCAATAGGGAACGGTATCTCTATCAGCCAATCCATATATTATGTCCTCCTGATTAGTAAAAGAAGCAAAAGGCAACCTAGAGTAGATTCCTTGGTTTCAATATATTAACAATAATTCCATGATACGATAGCGAAATAAAAAATGACTAGATTCCGAGGTTTATTGAACATATTTGAGTGGTGTGCGTTTATGAATGAGCCGATATTGGTACAGGGTTCCTGGATTGTAAAAGGTAACCCTAGAACACAATCTCTAGGACTCTCGTTATGACTTATATAGAACATATCCGGAAACCTTAGCTTATCGGTGCCAACAATGAAAAATCATGAGAAACAACATGAGAATTCTCATACCAAGGGATGAACTTATGCACTGACATAAGGGCATCCTTTTTTATTACAATGCAGACATAGCTAAGAAGGGAGTGAGTTACGTGAGTCATGTATTGGAAATTCGTCAGTTAACGAAAAAATTCGGTGATTTCGTCGCCGTCGATAATATGTCTCTGAATGTGCGTGAAGGAGAAATCTTTGGTTTTTTGGGGGCCAACGGAGCGGGAAAGAGCACGACCATCAACATGATCGCCTCCCTGTTGCGCGTAACAAAGGGCGAGATTACCCTGCTGGGAAAAAACATTGAGAAGCACAGCAAGTTCGCCAAAATGAACATCGGCATCGTGCCACAAGATATCGCCATCTACGAGGATATGACTGCCTATGAAAATGTGAGGTTTTTTGCTGGCTTGTACGGACTGCGTGGATCACTGCTTCGCGAACGGACGGAAGAGGCGCTTGAATTCGTAGGTCTTGGTGACAAAGCTACTAGCTTTCCCAAAAACTTCTCTGGCGGGATGAAGCGTCGGTTAAACATCGCTTGCGCCATTGCCCATCGGCCGAAGCTGATCATCATGGACGAACCAACTGTCGGGATTGACCCTCATTCACGCAATTATATCTTGAATTCGGTACGCAAGCTAAACGAGATGGGCTGCACGATCATTTATACGAGCCATTACATGGAGGAAGTCGAAGAAATCTGCACCCGTATTGCCATCGTCGATCATGGAAAAGTCATCGCGGAAGGATCGAAGGAGGAGTTAAAATCGATTATTACCGACGCGAAGGAAATTTGGATCGGCGTCCGGGCAGATGAACCGTTAAACCTCGAAGGTATTAAGGCGATTGCTGGTGTGAATGCGGTGCTTCAAGAAGAGAATACGATCAAAATCGTGTCCAAAACGGAGATCAATAACCTGAACAGGATCATTCAACAATTCATCAAGGATCAGGTAGAAATCCGTTCCGTTGAAGAGCAGGCGACAAATCTGGAGACGGTGTTCTTGACCTTAACCGGTCGAAACTTGCGAGACTAGAGGAGGGGCTTTGCCATGAACATATGGAATATCGCTGTAAAAGAAATCAAGTCCAGCCTTCGCGAAAAAAGAACGTTTATGTTTATGCTAGCACTTCCCATCATCATGATGCTGATATTAGGTTCCGCCCTTTCCAATGCATTTGACGATACGAGGACCGTAGGAGACATGCGCCTGTTGTATAAAAGCAACGAGATGAATGCGCAATTATCTACGGCGTGGAACTCGTTTATCAAAGCATTGGGCGATAAAGGAGTGGAGGTCGATCAAGCAGGATTAGGCATGGATGGGCAGGAGGAAGTTCGCTCGGATCGCTATACGGGGTACGCAGTCGTCAGTGATGCGGGGATTGAGTTTTATGGAAGCAGCAAGAATACGATAGGAAGTAATATCCTCGGGGGGATGCTAACGGTTTTTGCAGATAGGTACTCGCTCGCATCCGCAGCTTACCAGGTAGATCCCGAATCTGCTTCGGCAATAGTCAAGGGTATTGGACAGCGTGAAGATTTTATTCATGAAACGACCTTGAATCCAAATAAAAAGCCGGGGGCAATCGACTATTACGCGATTGCGATGACGACCATGATTGCGCTCTACTCGATGTTTTCTGCGAGTTATTTGTTCACGGGAGAGCGAACGAACAAAACATCCACACGATTAATGGCAGCACCTGTCAGCAAAGGTGTCATTTTTACCGGCAAAATTATCGGGAGTACGTTCGTCAATTTGTTTTTCGTACTCGTCGTGTTCGTAGTCAGCAAGTTCGTGTTCCAAGCAGATTGGGGCAACCACTACGGAATGGTGATCCTCGTGCTTTTGACAGAGGTGTTGCTTGCGGTCAGCTTGGGTCTGGGGATCAGCTTTCTTTTCAAAGGCGAAGGGGTAAGGTCAATCAACAATATTTTTACGCAGGTCGCCTCCTTTGTAGGCGGTGCCTATTTTCCCGTTGATCAATCAACTGGTTTCTTCGGCCTCCTGTCCAAATTCTCTCCCCTTCACTGGGCGAATACAGGTCTGATGGAGATCATTTACACAGACAATTCAAGAGGCGCATGGTTTGCGATTGCGATGAATGTGAGCATCGCTACGGCGTTCATCATCATTTCTGTTATCACGATGCGCAGACGGGAGGGTGCTATTGTATGAGTGAAATGCTATGGCTCATTCGGAAAACGCTGATGGAGACGTTTCGCAGCAAAAAAAGCTGGTTCACTTACTTGGGGTTGCCGATCGTAGGTGTTCTGCTGTCTCTTACTCTTTACAGTAATGCAAGTAGCGGCACGATCCATGTCGGAATCATCAATCAAGATGGGGACCAGGTGATCACCCAGGACACGATCCGGTTTATCGAGAAATTGAAATCTATCAAAGTTACAGTCATCGACGAACAAACGATGCGTGAACAAATCGTTTCTGGTGAGCTGGATAGCGGAATTGTTTTCGATTCAGGGTATGCTGCTAGCGTTCGGAAAGGAGCGCCAGCACACTTGAATATTGTATCCGTAAAGGGTGAACAGGTTACTGCCTACGTGAAGGCCATGCTGCACAGTTATATCGGCAATCTTGCCGCGATTGGAGCATCGGCACAGGCGGATGAGGCAAAGTTCACGAAGCTGTATACGGCATACCACGAACAAAGCTACAAGCTCCATACGGTAACGCTTCAAGACACATCAAACGTGACGCGTATGACGAATCAATCGATTGGCTTCCTCATTATGTTCATGATGTTTTCGGCTGTGAACATGTCGGAGATCATTTTAAAAGAAAAAGAGAATCGCACCTTTTTGCGTCTCCTTTCTTCGCCGATGTCGGCCAGATCCTATGTATTCTCGAATATTATCGTCAACATGTTTATTTTACTGCTGCAAATCATCGTGACCTTGCTCGTCATGAAAAACGTCTTCGGCATAGATGCAGGCGTCTCGTATGGTCAAATGATTCTGCCGTTGTTCGTGTTTGCGCTGGGAGCAATCGCCCTTTCCCTGATGACCGTTGCCTTTGCGAAGAGTAAAGCAGGTGCCGGAGCGATTTCCAATCTGATCATTGTACCGACGTGCCTCCTGGCCGGCTGTTTCTTTCCCATGGAAATCATGCCGGATACGGTACGCAATATCTCAACATTCTTGCCTCAGCATTGGCTACTCGATACGGTGAATAAGCTTCAACAAGGGTACAGTCTGGGGAGCTTGTATTTGAACATAGCTATTTTGCTCGCATTCGCTACGGTTTTTGCCTTGATCGCCATTTATCGGTTTGGACGGAATAACGATAGTAGACAGTTTGTGTGAGAAAAAAGGCCTAGGTGAAGTGTAATGTAACAAGGGATAATTCGAATCGTGTCGAAAGATGATCTTACTATGATAAAGCAAAGCAACTATAATCGGAGTCATTCAAAAGCACTCATAAGTAAGCATCTTGTGATTCTTCTCTTGTTTTTAGCATTTCTCCTAGGTCTTCGAACGTTCTGGTTTTCGTTTTATGCATCCCCAGATCATCCGCATGCGATTCAAGGGGTTCTTGATATGCGCGGGTGGGACTTTGAAAATTCCCCGTCCATTTCACTGGATGGGGAATGGGAGTTTTACCCTGATTCTTTCATCACGCATGAAGATTTCAAGCAATCATCGAATGACGAACGACAGTACCTTCAAGTGCCTGGCAATTGGAGCAACGCTTTTTCCAGGGACTCTCCGTCACCGTATGGCTATGGTACATACCGTTTACGGATTTTGGTTGATCAACCGCTAAATCAGCCATACACCTTATGGGTTCCGCAAGTGGAAGCATCTTCTACCGTAGAGGTTAACGGCGAGAAATTATCCAGAGTCGGAGTGCCTGCGACAACAGCGGAGGAGTACACGCCGCAGAAGGCATCCTTCACGGCTACGTACATTGCGGGTGATGCAAAGGTCATTGAAGTGCTTGTCCGAACGGCCAACTTTCATAATCCAATCGAAGGAGGCATCGTCAGATCGATTTACTTCGGATCGCAGGCCGCTGTTGACACCGAACGTTGGTATTCTATCGGCTTCCAGCTGACAACCTTCCTCATCTTGTTGCTTCATGGCTTGTATGCCGGCATCCTGTACGTATTGAATGCCCGCCACAAAGAGTTTCTGGTGTTTTTGCTGTTGCTTTCCTGCGTGGGGATAAAGACTGTGTCTGATTATGACAACCTGCTGTTGCTTTGGATTCCCTTCGATTATACATGGGCGATCAAGGTGGAAGTGCTTGCCTACATATGGCAGCCTTTGCTGATGATAGTAATGTTCAGAAGCCTAACTGAACAGGGGGAGAAAGAAAGCGTCAAGCCGTTCAGGGCATATCTTTCCGTGCTCAGTCTTTATTCGGCAGCCATCCTACTGGGAACGGCACAATGGGTGTATTTTTTAGCTGGAACGCCATTTTTGGTCATTATTTATTTCGGCCCGTTGTTGCTGTTTATTTTCAGAATCAGCCGCATGCTCATGCAAAACAAGCATGACGCTGTGTTTTTGGTCATTGCTGCAGCGAGTATTTTTTCCAATGTCATATGGTCCGCAATGATGGAATATAAGATCATCGATATCAAGTACGTGTATTATCCGCTTGACCTGATTGCTGCTCTTGTTAGTTTTTCTGCCTACTGGTTCAAGCGATTCTTTCGCAATTCAGAGGAAAAAGCAAAGCTAGCGGAGCAATTAAAAGCAGCGGACAAGCTCAAGGACCAGTTTCTCGCCCACACCTCGCACGAACTGAGGACGCCGTTGCACGGCATCTTGAATATCGCCCAGACTGTCGTTAACAACGAAAAGCATGTCATGGGCGGTCGCAGCACGCAGGATATGGAGCTCTTAATCACGATCAGCCGCAGAATGTCGCATTTACTGGATGATTTGCTAGATGTCGTGCGTTTGCAGGACAAGCATATCGTGTTGCAGAAGAAGCCATTGCATATTCAATCGGTTGTTTCCGGCATCATCAGCATGCTTGCTTACATGGTAGAAGGCAAGCCTGTTCAACTGAAAATGGACATACCAGAGTCCATCCCGCCAATCCTGGCAGATGAGAAGCGGCTAGTCCAGATTCTGTTCAATCTTGTTCACAATGCACTGAAATTCACGGAAGAAGGATCTGTCGTCGTTTCGGCTAAGAGCATGGACGGACAGGTGGCGATCTATGTATCCGATACAGGAATCGGGATGGATGAGTATACCAAGGCACGTATATTTTTGCCGTATGAGCAGGGAGTTCAAGCAACGAACGGTGGTGGAGGAATCGGCCTCGGTCTTGCTATTTGTGCACAGCTGGTCGAGCTGCATGATAGTGAGCTGAGAGTCGACTCTGAACCGGGCAAAGGTTCGGTATTTCGCTTCTGGCTGCCCGCGGTCAGTACAGATGAGATGAAAGCAGCAGAGAGCCAATATGTGAAGCAGATGGATACGAGCAATCAAGTGACGGCTATCAACCAGATGAGGCATAGTGAAGCTCCAGATAGCTTGGCTTTTCAGCAAATGGCTGCGCATGCATCTGTTGACAGAAAGGCGAACATATTAGCGATCGATGACGACCCGGTTAACCTGAGGGTGCTGGATCGAATGCTCTCATCCGCGCAATACCAAATTACTACGTGCACATCGCCAAGAGATGCGCTCGATTTGCTTTTTACAGAGCAGTGGGATTTGCTTATCATTGATGTCATGATGCCTCATATGTCGGGCTATGAGCTGACGCAAAGGGTCAGGGAGCATTTCTCTGTTTCTGAGCTTCCGATCTTGCTCTTAACTGCACGCAGCCAGTCTGAGGATGTATACACCGGGTATTTGTCTGGTGCGAATGACTATGTTTGCAAACCAGTCGATGGGATGGAGCTGAAATACCGCGTCTGGTCGTTGACGACACTCAAGCAAACCGTCGATGAACGACTGCGTATGGAGGCTGCCTACTTGCAGGCGCAGATTCACCCGCACTTCTTGTTCAACACACTTAGCTCGATTATGGCACTCAGTGACATTGATACGGAGAAGATGCGTAAACTCGGGGATGCGTTTACCGCCTTCTTGCATATCAGCTTTGACTTTTTGAATACAGGAAAACAAGTTGCACTCTCCCATGAGCTGGAGCTTGTCCAAGCGTATCTTTACATTGAAAAGGAACGATTTGGTGAGCGGTTACAGGTCGTGTGGGAGGTTGAGCCTGATATCGATTTGTTGATCCCGCCACTGACCATTCAGCCGTTGGTTGAGAATGCCATCAACCACGGTCTTCTTACCCGAATAGAGGGGGGAATTCTCCATATCCGTATCATCCGGCAAAAGAACGCCACTCTTTTTGAGGTGAAGGATAACGGTATCGGGATGGAGGAAGCGACTGTGCGGCAAATACTCGACTTGTCGAAGAAGGAAAGAGGCGGAATTGGAGTGTCCAACACGAATCGGAGACTGACGCAAATGTACGGGAAGGGCTTGGCCATTACAAGCAAACTTGACGAAGGAACGACGGTGTCGTTTGTGATACCGGATCAGGCGTAAACTAAAAAACAGTGAGGTGAACAGGCATGATAACCCTCTAATACTCCAAAAAGCTTGCAGAGGAACTACCTATAACATTATCCGATAAGGAGAAAATGGTTTCACAGCCACTATACAGAGGGCACTCTCACCTGATTTTACTGAATCGCAGGAAGTGTGTAGCCGTGATGAATAATGTGACCAGGTACAATTTCATCCTCTATGGGTTAAAGAAAGCAGACTTTAAACGATTTGATCAGATATTTTTGGAAAAACTCTCTGAGAATCTTATCGCGGATGGTATAGAGCAGTCGTTAATTCAAAAGTATTTGTATCATGCTGGTGAGGCCACTTTCACACAGACAAGTGATAGAAGCATTATTAGTCAATGGAACGACACGATTTTGTTGGCAAGATACGATATGGAGAATAACGTAAGGGAAATCGGCGTAGAGGAATTGAATCAAATCAATCGATTGTCGAATCGACATCCCATGTCTAAATTGCCGCAAATATTTCCACGCGATGAGATGCAACACGCGTTAGAAAATTTATCGATGGCTAACACATAGAGGAGAGTCATTTTAGCAGCTGATATAGGCAACAGAAGAATTACGAGCATCCGCATACTCTCATGAGTAGGGAGGATGCTTTTTTCTATTTTATTTATTGAAAACCGACATTAATGTCGGTTATAATTTTGTTGCGAAGAAAAAACGACATATATGTATATTTTGTTCAAAGGAGGTAGACCCAAACCCCATGGCCCCAAAAGTAAGCGACGAATACAAAAGCAAAAAGAAAATCGAACTACTGCAAGCGGCAAAACGTGTGTTCCTCACAAAAGGCTATACTCGGGCCACTATGCAAGACATCATGGACGAGGCTGGTGTATCGCGGGGAGCCTTGTATGCCTACTTTGATAACCTGGAGCACTTATATTTGGAGCTGCTGCAATTCGAGGATCAACAGGATGCACAGTTTTTCGCTCCTGTTGCCGGCGAAACGTCTTGGCAGCAAATCACCAAATGGGTTAACAAACAGCAGGGCGAGATCGAGAAAATCGAAGAGACACTGTCCCAAGCCAACTCAGAATTTTTCCTATCACTGAAAGATCAGCAAAAGCGGCAGAGCTATCCATACATCACGACTCGCTATGAAAAAATGGTGGATGTGTTGACAGCTTTCTTCGTGCATGGGACAGCGACAGGTGAGTTTACGCCACAGCTTTCACCGGAGGCAATCGCTCGCTATCTCATTTCGGTTATCGATGGACTGATGCTGGATACCGCGCATTTGGGCGCAGAGAAAACAAAGGTGTCGGTGCAGATGGAAGCACTGTTGTTTTCGTTGAGAGCGATGCTGGGACCGACTCAATAAGGAGGGGTATCAATGTTGTTTCAATCAGAGAGAGTTTATCTGAGAAAAATGACGGGGGAGGACGTGGATGTCTACCACACGTGGAGAAATGACGTGGAAGTCATGTGGACAACGAATCCGTCTATGGACGTCTTTACCTGGGACGATACGAACGGGTTTGTGAATCAGGTCATCCTGCAAGGAAGCTCCTCGAAGAGCTACATGATCGTAGACAGCCAAACCAATCGACCGATCGGGATTACCTCCCTCATTCAAATCGACCTGAAAAACCGCAATGCGGAATGCATCATCGATATTGGGGAGAAGGAGTATTGGGGAAAGGGGTATGGACGAGAAGCGCTGAAGCTGCTGCTGGATTATGCATTCTTGGAAATGAATCTGCATCGTGTATCGCTTCGGGTCTTTTCCTTTAACGAAAAGGCGATCAGGTTGTATGAGAGGCTCGGATTTAAGCAGGAGGGGATCTCGCGGCAGTTTTTGTTTCGAGAGGGAAAATGGCATGATATCGTCCACATGGGGATTTTGCAACAGGAATATATCTCGTAAAAAGAAGGCTGGCGGTACGAAGGGTACCACCAGCTTTTTGCGTATGAAGATCCCTTATTTTCCGGTGTAAATCGGTGCTTCCCACTGTACATTTTTGTGTTCAACCATTCGTTTGTCGGAAGTAATGATCAACTGCTTCGGCAGGGTTGTGAGGTTTTTTAAGAAGATCGTTCCTTCAAAAATCGCCCGATCGTTTTTATACTCAGTCTTATTGATTAAGTAGTCGATGTCTTCATACTTTTTCCCGGTCTCGTCTGTAATGGTCCAGTATTGGTAGGGACCCATAGCGGCAGTATCTGGAGAGAGAGTTGCCTCGAATGCCAGATCGTAGCCTTCCAATTTCGTGGTAGTCCCATCGTCGTTCACGCGGTGATGGCCGTCATAGCCTTCAAAATCAACGACTGCGTTTGGATCCTTTTGATATTTTTTGAAAGTAAACTGATCTCCCTGGTCTTCCACTGTAATGACTTCTTTCTTTTCGAGGCGATTGGTGTCCAATTTCGCGTTAAGCTTAGCTGTTTCCTCTGTATATACAGACCCGAGCTTGAAGGTGAGGCTTTGGCTTTCGTCGATTGGTTGGAAGTAGTGGAAGTCTCTTGTTCCATTTTCAGTAGAGCGGGTATGATCCCATTTCAAATACGGGATGACATTGCTTTGTTTGCTGGCTTTACGGGTGACAGCATCGGAATCCCAAGCGGCGACAACTGTGCCCTTTGCATTGACTAGCTCGTAGCTGTATTCTTTTTGCTGGTTATCCGTATTCGAGCGATCTACGACCATTTCCATCCCACTCGGTGCAAACGTCATCTGTTTTATGTCCAGCTTGAGCCCTTGCGGAGTCGTGTATGTTTTGTTGATCTCATGTGTCTTCGTCGCGGCCTTTGCCTTTTTCATGTCAACAGGTACGGACAGCTTCCAGTTTCCTTTGATGTCGTCCAATTGTTTAATGTTGAACTCTACAATCAGCTCGTCCGGAATTTCACTGATATCAGCAAAGTAGCTGCGCAGCTCACGATTCAAGGACATGGTACCGGTATCTGTATACATAACATTGTGCCAATCTTCATTTGGTCTGCGAGTGTCTTCATTTGCAGATGACTCAACAGGCTTCAGTACGTTCCCTTGTTTGTCTTTGATTGTAATGACTTGCTCCTTCTTATCTCTTCTGATCATTTGGCTCAAAAAACCGTCCGTCGGCTTACCGTTCTTGTCTTTTAAAGAAGCTGCTATGCTAATACGCAGCGGGTCAGCGACCACTTCATGCACGGTAAAAGTGAGGCCTTGGTCGGTCGCACTTACCTCAACGGACTGCGCGAATCCATTCTTGGCTGCTTGAGCAATTCCTTTGTCCGCTAATTTTTGCAGGAAGCTATTGCTCACAGGTGCTACAGGATCAGCCTTGCCAATCGGGCTGTTCGTAAAAGCAGCATGGACATAACTGGCAAAGGTCGGGGAGACGAGCATTCCTCCCGAGACGACGATGGTTAATGCAGCGGCGGCAAGCGTCATTCTTTTCATGATCGTGATACTCCTTTGTTTCCACGCAGGTGGTTGATGTGAAGGGGTTGCAGGGTTCAATACTCTCACGGGATGAGGGGAGAGCATCTGAATAATCTTTTGATCCATATTTGCTGAGAGGGAGTTTTCCCACATCGTTTCTTCTGTTTGGTGCAGCTCATCGATCCATAGCTCCAGCTGGTGTTGGCAGTGTGTGCAATGATCGAGATGACTTTCGACATTTCGTTTGTTCACTGGCGTTAAACGATCTTCCATGTAGGCGATCAGCTGTCTTTGCGTAAGGCAATTCAAAGCGGGGTACCCCCTTTTTTCTCCGGCTTGCTTAGCTGGTCTCGCAGCTTTTTCCTGGCATAGGAAAGGCGCATTCTCACGGTATCTACGGACAAAGATAGTTTGTTGCCGATCTCTCGGTAGCTTAAATGCTGGAGATAATGCAAAGCGAGAATCGTCCTGTGGTTCTTGTCCAGTGCCATCATCTGCTGGCGCAAAGCATGACGCTGTTCTTTTTCCAGATAATCTTCCTCCGGGATCGGACATTCGTCTCTGACCTCGACATCCATCTCCGTTACGGAAGGCATCCGCTTTCTTTTTCGCAGCTCGTCAATCCCGCGATTGATCGCAATTCGATACAGCCAGGCAGAAAAGGAGCAATTGGGTTTATAATCTGGCAGACTGTAGTACGCCTTGATAAAAACCTCCTGCACCATGTCTTCGGCATCATGAGAATGATGGAGCGTGCGCTGGAGAATCGAAGCGATTTTTCCCTTGTATTTATTGACGATCAGAGCATAAGCCTCTTTATTTCCTTGAAGAACCTCCGCAATGACCTCTCGATCGTCCTGCATGTTTGTTACCTCCTTGCAAAAAGGTGCTGCGCAGCTTTCCTTTTTGTGAAAAACGTTTCGACGTTTTTCATGAAATGTAATCTGACCGCTTGCGGTCAAGCAAAACGGACTAAACCGTTTTGTCGTTCACTACTATAGACGAAAACGAGGGTGCCCCCCTCTCAAACTTTTTTTCATGATATTTGAAAATAGCATAGGAAGAGGATGCCTCTCTTCGTTTGATAGAAGGGCATCCTCTTTCAATTTTTACCGTGTAATCCGATAAACCTCGCCACTCAACCGTCCTCGAATTTTATAAACCTCGCCGACGGAAACGGCTATATCCTTCACACCTTTAATCAAAATTTCTTGCTCCAGTCCTTCCACGTACAGCGGGAAGTGATTTCCACCAATATCGTGTGTAAATAGTCTGTTTACACGCCCGATGACCTCGTGCAAGGAGCGCTTTCCAACATGTGTAATGGATGGTTCTGTACGTTTATCCACTTGGGTTACTTCCAAAACACTGTATGATATATGTTCCATGTACAAGGAGACAACAAGGTGATCGTTAACCTTGGTATGCTCTGAATATCCCCCCTCCAGCATGAAATCGCCCGGGCAAAAATATTCAAACTGAAACAAAAAGTCATTGTTCAGCTTACGTACGTGCAAATCCCTAACATTTCCGCCCAGCTTCACATCGGTAATGACGCATGCAAATCTGTCGTTGTGTTCCAAGTAGGCTAATCTCTGCGTCATCTGCTGATTGAGCCATTCTAGATAATACTCCGCAAACGAATCACTGACGAAACGTGCACCCTGTCCATTACAAGTATCGATGTAGTACAGCTTTCCGGCAAGCTCACCTGATACAATCATGACAATAAAATACCCGCAACCATCGTTATGTAGGGTGATGGTGCCGTGAAGTGCCTCCGTAATCATCTGATCATATCCATCGTCCGTAATCGTATCGTCTTGCGTTTCGTCTAAATCTTCGTCAAAGCAACTGTTGCATTTGTCCAAGGAAAAGGGGAGACTCATATATTCTAAGCCAACCGTTTTTCGTAAGCTTTCTTCCAAACATCTCTTTGCATGTGACAAGGATAAGGGGAACTGTTTGGCACGTGTCCCACCATTTCCGATATGGAGCAGGAAATCTTTGTAGTCTTGCGGTAATACTATGTGAGCCGATGATTCGAACTGTTCGATTTGTTCCCATGTCAATTGTTCATTCAAAACATACGGACAATTTCCGTCATAGAGGCTGTGGTATTGATCCAGCATTTCTTCGACCTTTATAATAAACGCGCTTTTGGGGGCGGTATCTTTCATCCTATCTAGCACCTCAATCGTAAAGGAGTAATATGACCTTGAGCCAAAACAACCATTCCATCGCGGTGATCTCCGACATACACAGCAACGCCTATGCATTAGAAGCTGTTCTGAACGACATAGATTCCCGCGGAGTGGAGACCATTGTGAATTTGGGCGATACCTTATTCGGACCGCTTGATCCGATCAAAACGGCAGAGCTCTTGATGGAGCGAGCTGGAATCATCCACATCATGGGTAATTGTGACAGATATTTACTGGAAGAGCAAATGGAGTCCATCACTTTCCAATACGTGAAACCACTGCTTACACAAGAAATGCTCAGCTGGATCGGGTCATTTCAAAAGCAATGGGCACAGGATGATCTCTTATTTTGCCACGGGACGCCTTTTGCCGATGATGTCTATTTATTGGAGAATGTCGCTCCATATGGGATAGAAGACAAAAGTGCGAATGCGCTAATGATTGAGCTGACAAGTATCCAGCAGAAAGTCATTTTTTGCGGACACTCTCATGTGCCCAAATCCGTATGGCTCCCAGATGGCAAGCTCGTAGTAAATCCGGGGAGTGTCGGGTTGCCAGCGTATTTTGAAGAAGCGCCGTACCCGCATTCGATGGAATCGAAAACCCCGCATGCCAAGTACGTCACGGTAAAACCACAAGGTGGCTCGTGGCTTGTGGAGCATGTATTGGTTCCGTATGACTTCGAGAAGGCAGCGAGGAGAGCGGAAGAAAATGGGCGCAGAGACTATGCGCATGCGATCCGAACGGGAAGAGCAGAGCTGTAGAATGTCGATCTGTGCATTCATACTCGAAGCACAAAATGAGTGGGAGAGCAGCTTTTTCGTGCCGATTGCAACCGAGTCATTTTTCAAACGCTGTTGGCTGCCTGCGATTGAAGCATTAGGATTACGCTGGACAGCCATATTTCCAACAGGCATCGATGTGGAGGAGCAGGATTTGTCAGTGGTCATGGAGGAATTGAACCTGATAAAAGCCTGGGCAGCTCATCATTTGGCTGATGAAGAGGATAGGATGAGGCTAGTAGAACGAATAGATTGGATTTGTGAAAAATTGCCGCAAGCTTTCCAACGAAAAGAAGCCATTTTGTTTATCGGATAAGGCAGGGGTTTTCATGAAGGACGATATCATCAAAAAATTAGATTTGCACAAGCAATGGATTGATTCGATTGGGAAAACGGGTGAGAGATTAGTCGTCGATGAAGTAGATTTTCGCTCCATAGATGTAGCAGAGTACCCTTTGGACCAATCTCGTTTGATCGCCAGTACTTTTGACGGGATGAATTTAAAGGATAAAGATCTTTATGCAGCGCATCTATACTCCTCTACGTTTCGATCAGCGAATTTAGAAAACGCTATCTTCATCAAAAGCGAAGCGTCTTATGCAGACTTTTCAAATGCTAATTTACAAAAGACAAACTTTGTTAAAAGCTCTTGCTTCGAAACGGTGTTTGTGCGCGTCGATTTGCGGAAGGCAAAATTAGTAAATGCTCTCTTTTATCAGGCAGATTTTAGAGATGCCGATTTACAGGATGCAGATATCCGTGATTCTTCATTTGAAGAAGTGTTATTTAGAGGAGCGCAATTAAAAGGAGTAACCGGTTTAGAAGAAGCTACTATCATAAGTATTAATATCGGTATCGTCGAGCAACCAGAAATTCTTGCAGGAGAAGACGCGAGAAATTGGCTCATACAGCAAATCCATACCCCATGAAAAAAAGGAAGAGGACAAGCGCCCTCTTCCTTTTCCCTATTAAGCCTTTCCTGCTTCGCCCTCCGGCTTCTGTCCCATCTTCCCACTACGCAGTGGAATTTCCTTCAGGAACAGCGCGATGATGACTGCGATACCTGCTACAATCGCCCCAGTCAAAAATGTAGTCGTAATTCCATAGCTCATCGCTTCCCGGATCATATCCAGCATGTGAGTAAATAGTGGCTGTAAATCCGGTGGCAAACTAGCCAGCGCGGCTTCAATTTTCGGCTGATCCAACAAATTTTGCGGATTCGTAAAGAGCGACAGCTTCTCTGCCAGGGCAGGATCGGCTGCTGCGGGATTGTTCCCTTGGCCCATGGCTCCTGACAGTTGCGTCATTTTCGCAGACATGCTGGCACTCATGACGGTTCCCATGACAGCAATTCCAATGGTCCCACCGAGGTTGCGGAAAAGCTGCGACGTTGCTGTAGCAACGCCCAATTGCTGCGGTGCGACTGCATTTTGCACGGTCAAGGAGAAGACTGGCATCGCAATCCCAATCCCCAAACCGAGAATGATCATGTAGATCACGAGCAGGTAAATCGGTGTAGCTGGGGACATGAAATACATCAGCACCATACCCAAAGTCATGACGGAAAGTCCACCCAGCGCCATCTTTTTATATTTTCCCGTCTTGGTCATGATTTGTCCGGCGATTGCGGAGGTCGCGAGCAGGGCAATCGACATCGGCATCGCCACATAACCGGCCATCGTCGGAGAGATGCCTTTGACCCCTTGGACAAAGAATGGCACATAGATAATCGCGCCCATCATCCCGGCATTGAGGAAGAATCCGACCAGATTGGAGACCGTGAAAATACTGTTTTTAAACAACCCCAGCGGAAGCACGGGAGTTTTTACCTTCTTTTCAACCAAAATAAATACGATCAACGAAACGACTGTTGCGGCAAGCAAGCTGATGATTTGCCACGAACCCCAAGCGTGTTTGCCTGGACCATTTCCAGCCCAAGAGAAGGCCAGCAGCATCGGCACGATGGTGAGCGTCAGGAACAGCGAGCCGAAGTAGTCCACAGACTCTCCTTCTTGCTTCGATACTTTTGGGAAATGAATCGTGATCAACAGGAAGGCAATCACGCCAATCGGTAAGAAGATCCAGAACACCCAGTGCCAGTCGAGATGGTCGACGATATAGCCGCCCATCAGGGGACCAAGCACACTGGATACGCCGAAGACAGCACTCATGATTCCGCCCCATTTTGCGCGCTCGCGAGGTTCGTACAGATCACCCATGGCGGTAAAAGCAGTGGACATGATGATCCCGGCACCCGCCCCTTGAATGCCACGATACGTAATCAGTTGAAAAATATCGGTAGAAAACCCGGACAGCAAGGCTCCGATACTAAACAACGCGATACCCGTCAAAATAAACGGTTTTCTTCCGTATATATCGGAGAGCTTTCCAACCAGCACAGAAGCGACAGTTGAGGTCAGCAAATAAATCGTAATCGCCCACGAATAGTAATCCATGCCACCCAGCTTCGAAATAATACGTGGCATGGCTACCCCAATAATAGTCTGGTTGATCGCGGCGAAAAACATGGCCGTAATAATCGCGATCATAATCGTCACTTTCTTTTTCTCTGTCAGCTGTTGCAATCTTGATGCTCCTCTCTTTGTTGTTCGATATTCTTCAGAACCTGGTGATAGATGCGGACTAAGTGTTGCTTGTCTTCAGCAGATACGCCTGCAAAAAACTGTTCAATCGTACTCCTCACCACGGCTTTGTATTGCCGCAGGATATCTTTCCCTTGAGCGGTTATGTCCAGTTGCACGACGCGGCGATCTGTACAGTCACGATTTCTCGTGGCATAGCCGCAAGCAATCAATTTATCAGCGAGACCCGTAACGGCTCCGGGGGTAATATTCATACGTTCTGCAATAGAAGATGCCTTCTGTGGACCGTTCATATCTAAAATTCGCAAAAGCATCGCTTGTGATCCTGATACGAGCGGATCGAGACGCTTGTGTGACTCAGCCGAAACTTTTCGTTGGAGTTGTATATAAAGTTCTTCAAAATTGACTTGGCTTTGCATCGTACCCTCTCCTGTTTTCATTACTTAATTATACATGTCATTAAATGTTTACCCACTAAAACATTTATGAGTATACATCGATTTATGAAGGAGAGTCAAATTAACCTTTTTCCAATTTGACCAATTCAGGTGGTCATTATGTGATCAATTTCGTCAAAAATCGGGGAAAAACACTATTTTTCGACCTGACTTCATGGAATTTTCAGAGTTGCGATGCTACAATCAGTTTTGGCATTCTTTTCATCTTAGATAAAATAGATAGGTGGGATTTTAACGTGTTTGGGAAAAAATTAACCAGCGCATTGCTCGCCATAGCGCTGATGAGCCCGATGTCGGCTTTTGCCGCCCAAGGGACAAAACAGCCAGCAGATGTCGTGTTAACAAACGGCGCGGTCTACACAGTGGACAATAAGAACAGCTGGGCAGAGGCAGTGGCCATTCGTGGTGATGAAATCGTCTTTGTCGGCGCAGATGAATATGCGAAAGCACACATCGGCAAGGATACGAAAGTAATCGATCTGAAAGGCCAAATGGTATTGCCAGGCTTTATTGACAGCCATACACATGCGAGCAAAACGACAGGCCTCATTTACTCCATTGATTTGTTTGAGGGAGGCTCTGTCGAGGAATACGTTGCGACCATTGAGAAATTCGTAAAAGAGCATCCAAACGAACCAACATTGCAAGGGCGCGGCTGGAGCAATCCAGTAGTGCCAGGTATCGGTCCGCGCAAGGAAGTATTGGATAAAATCGTGCCAACGACTCCAATCGCACTGACCTCCGACGATGGACATTCTTTGTGGGTGAACTCGGCAGCATTGAAGCTGGCTGGAATCACGAAGGGCACGACAAACCCTGAGGGCGGCATTATCGAGCGTGATCCGAAAACTGGAGAACCATCTGGAACGTTGCGTGAAAGCGCAATGAATCTGGTGCTCTCAAAAATCGGCGGATACACCGTCCAGCAATACAAGTCCGGGATTGAAGCCTACCAGGAAAAAGCGGTTGAACGCGGTGTAACGACAGTGCGCGACCCGGATATGCTGCGCTATCCGAACGTATTGGAAGCGTACGAGGACCTCGCGAAAGAGGACAAGCTGACCATCCGCTTCCGCAATGCATTGACAGCCAATCCGGAAAAAGGGCCTGAGCAGGTCGCAGAATTCGTAAAAATCCGTGAGCGCAATCAAAATCCGCTATTCCAAGTGAATGCCGTCAAAGTCTTTTTGGATGGAGTTGTGGAAGGCGCAACAGCGTACTTGGAAAAGCCGTATGCTCATAAGGAAACAAACGGAGAATTGATTTGGAAGCAAGATGTGTATAATCAAATGGCTGTGGCTATCGACAAGGCAGGCTTCCAATTGCACGTCCATTCCATCGGAGATGCTTCTACCCGCATCGCACTGGACAGTATGGAGCTCGCTGAAAAACAAAATGGCAAGCACGATGCTCGCCACTCGCTTGTTCACTTGCAATTGGTCAATGAAACAGACATCGAGCGCTTCAAAAAGCTGGGCGCAGTCGGAATCGTGCAGCCATTTTGGTTTATGCAGGAAGAGGGCTACTACGATGAGATCGAGGTACCGTACCTGGGCCGTGAACGAGCAGCAAAAGAATACCCGATGAAGAGCTTCCTGAAAAAAGGGGTTCATGTAGCTTCTTCGTCTGACTACATCGTAACGCCAGAATTCAATCCACTGCACGGCATTCAACAAGGCATTACCCGGATCGAGGAGGGTGTAACCGACCCGAGCAAAATTGCCAACCCAGACGAGCGTGCGACGCTTGCGGAAATGATCGCCAGCTTCACGATTGATGGTGCTTACGCCAACCACGTGGATGACATCACAGGCTCGATCGAAGTGGGCAAGAAGGCAGATCTGATCGTGCTCGATAAAAACTTGTTTAAAATTCCGGCCACTCAAATCAAGGATGCGAAAGTCGTGCTGACCTTGGTTGAAGGGAAGGAAGTCTATCGTCAGAAGGAAGCAAAGTAAGAGGGGAAAAATGGTCGACCTTGTTGAGACTGCTGTAAAAGTGGTATCTCTCCCTAAATGCGAAACGAGCCTAGAAGCGATTCTACAGGCTCGTTTTTCTTTGGATGTTTTTTGTTCTGATAGGAAGAAATGGACTTTTGCAGGGGCTCTCCGATTGGGGTAATAAAGCCAATGCCTCAAAAGTTTGGGAGCATTTACGGGATATGGTGCAGGAGACAACCCGTGTACTGATGAAATAATTGATTGATTTAATGTAGTCAAGGAGGAGGAGGGACAATTCAGATGTTGAAGGAGCTCATGATAAAAATTAGCAAAATAACGGGTATGCAATTTGTACAAGCCTCAAAAGAAGAGATTGAAAAATTAGAGTCACTCAATTTACCTGAAGATTTCTCTAACTATTTTTTGTCATATAATGGGACTAAAAAGTTTAACCTAGGGGATTTAAGGCTATGCTCAATTGCCAACGTACTGGTGGAAAACAATGAATTGGTTCCTGGAAGAGATGTATCCAAATACGGGTATATTGTTTTTGCTTCTAACTCACTGGGAGATGCCTACTGCTTTGACCTGAGCAAAGAAGGGATTGAATACACGTTAGCTAACACCCCGATAGTCATGTTCGATCACGAAGAAGACTATGAGATCATGAATAAACAGCAAGTCAGTGAGTACGCAGAAAAGATTGCTGATAACTTAGTGAAGTTTTTACAGGAGGAGTTGAAGGAAAGGGATTAGGGGATACGAACTTCTCTCCCTAAACGCGTAACGAGCCTAGAAGCGATTCTACAGGCTCGCTTCGCGTTTTTCTTACAACTTGATACCTCCACCAAGAGATTTTCATCGAAAACGGTGTCACCTTGGTTTACGGGATCTGGTGCAGGAGACAATCCGTGTACTGATGAAGAAACTGAATAATATAAGAGTAATCAAGGAGGGACCATTCAGATGTTGAAAGAACTAATGACAAGAATTAGCAATCAAACAGGTGTGGAATTTGTACAAGCCTCAAAAGAAAAGATTGCAAAACTAGAGTCGCTTAATTTGCCTGAAGATTTCATTAACTACTTTTTGACTTATAATGGAAAAAAGGAATTTGACTTAGGGGATTTAAGGGTATGTTCAATTGATGACGTACTGATGGAAAATTACGAATGGGTTCCTGGAAGAGATGTTTCCAAATGCGGGTATATTGTTTTTGCTGCTAATTTAGGGGGAGATGTTTACTGTTTTGACCTGAGCAAAGAAGGGATAGAATACACGTTAGATAACACCCCCATTGTCATTTTCGATCATGAAGAAGACTTTGAGATAATGAGTAAGCAGCAAGTCAGTGGGTACGCTGAAAAGATTGCTGATAACTTAGTGATGTTTTTACAGGATCAATTGAAGAAAAGGGAATAGAGACTGCTAAAAACAGTAAAAAATTTAGGGATTACGAACTTCTCTCCGAGAACGCGAAACGAGCCTTAGAAGCGATTCTACAGGCTAGTTTTTCTTACAACTTGATACCTCAACCAAGAGATTCTCATGGAAAAACGGTGTCACCATTTCATTTAAGTGTAGTCAAGTAGGAGGGATAATTCAGTTGTTGAAGGAGCTCATGACAAAAATTAGCAAAATAACGGGTATGCAATTTGTACAAGCCTCAAAAGAAGAGATTGCAAAATTAGAGTCACTCAATTTACCAGAAGATTTCACTAATTATTTTTTGTCATATAATGGGACTAAAAAGTTTAACCTAGGGGATTTAAGGATATGCTCAATTGCCAACGTACTGGTGGAAAACAATGAATTGGTTCCTGGAAGAGATGTATCCAAATACGGGTATATTGTTTTTGCTACCAACTTAGGGGGAGATGCCTACTGCTTTGACCTGAGCAAAGAAGGGATAGAATACACGTTAGATAACACCCCCATTGTCATGCTCGATCATGAAGAAGACTATGAGATAATGAGTAAACAGCAAGTCAGTGGGTACGCTGAAAAGATTGCTGATAACTTAGTGATGTTTTTACAGGATGAGTTGAAGGAAAGGGAAAACAATCTTTAAAAAGGAAGCCGCGCTATAGAGACTGCTAAAAACAGTAAAAAATTTAGGGATTACGAACTTCTCTCCCTGAACGGAAACGAGCCTTTGGAGCAATTCAACAGGCTCGTTTTTCTTACAACTTGATACCTCCACCAAGAGATTTTCATCGAAAAACGGTGTCACCATGCTTGCAGGAATTAGAAACATTACACGAACGCATCCGCAAATACCCTTGAACGACCACTTTTCGCTAAATGAGCAGTACGATAATCGTAAAAGGGATCATCCCCGAAAATAGCGAAAAACGCCCGAAATTGAAGATTCAGACGTATGCTTTCATAATGCCTATTATCGGGACCAAATAAAGCTGAGGTGACATGGGATGGGGTAGTACCAGCGTCCGGGGACTCAATTATGTTTGTATTCGTAACCTTTGGGTTTAAGCGTTGAATGTAAAGTTATTATTTTTCCGTTTTTTTCAGTATAAAAGTATTTTACATCGGGTTCATCAGCAAAAATAACTTCTACACTAAAGAACGGAAGCTTCCCAAAAACGCCATCTACACTAACTATTGTTTTCTCATCAATATTTTTCTCGGTAATGAGATGTTGGCGTACCTGATTCTCTAAGCTTAACAAAGTTCCTTGAACATATATAACTGGAACAGAGATAAGGATTAAGCCTAGGAAAACGATAATCATTATTTTTTTGTTCATTTTCGTTATCTCCCAAAAGTGATTGTATATAGCCTTTGATAAACCACAATGTAGGAACGGACTACGATATAATTCACGTTCATCCAAAAGGACCCGTGATCGTTCTAAGTGGGGGTTCAACCGAGATATACACGCCGTATCTCGATTATACCCCAAATAAAGGGAAAATTATAAAGAAGAAGCTTTTTTTCCATATGTCTTCCGTAAATTCTAAACAGGAAGGGAGAGGATTCTCCCCTGCTTTTAGGGAATCATTCATACCATTCAGATTCAAGCAAATGTGGAGGTGTCCGATTTGACCCAAACAGAAGGAATCAAAACGATCAAACTGGAGATGAACGCGGGAGGCAATCCATTCGTCGTCCACACCGCAGTGCTATGGGATGAGAATGAAGCCATGCTTGTGGATACAGGCATCCCCGGACAATTGGAGCTGATTCAGAACGTACTGGAGCAAGAAGCGATTCCTTTTGAAAAGTTGACGAAAATCATCATTACCCATCAAGACCGTGATCATATCGGCAGCTTGCCTGAAATAGTAGCAGCAAAGGAAGGAAGCGTACAGGTGGTTGCTCACGAGGTAGCGATTCCGTATCTGGCAGGAGAAACACCCTTGATCAAAAGTGGGGTACTGGCTCCTCCGGTAAACGTGGATCATGCCGTACAGGATGGCGATGTTCTCCCTTACTGTGGAGGTATCCAGGTGATTTATACGCCCGGTCATTCCCCCGATCACATCTCTTTGTATCATCTTCCGAGCAAGACGTTGATTTCAGGAGACGCCCTTACAGCACAAGATGGGGTACTGATGCCCTTCAATCCCGAATTCACGCCAGATCAAACGACAGCTCTGCAATCGATCCGCAAACTGCTTGAGTTCGATATAGAGACGGTGATTGCTTATCACGGCGGCGTTTGTACAGGGGGTATTAAACAACGTCTAGCGGAAATCGTAGCAAAGGAGGGCATGGATTCAGATGAACATCCGCAGAGGTAAAGGACAAGAAGCAAACGAACTGAGCGAGCTAGCCTATCGCTCCAAAGCTTATTGGGGATACAGTGATGAATTCATGGAGGCCTGTCGCGATGATCTGACGCTATCATCTGCCTATATCGAGACGCAGGAAGTATATGTGCTAGAGGACGAGGGGAGCATCAAAGGCTTCATGAGTTTGGAAAAGGATACAGAGCAAGAGCAGTGGCTATTAGGCTATTTGTTCATGGAACCGGAGGCAGTTGGAAAAGGTTACGGAAAGGCTCTATGGCAGTATATGGTGGAGGTAGCACAAAAGCTGGATATCACAGTCATTACCATCCACAGCGACCCGTACGCAGAACCGTTTTACTTGTCGAGAGGGGCAAAGCGAGTAGGAGAAATCGCGTCTACCGTTTTCCCAGGCAGAACATTGCCGTTATTGGAAGTGGAAATCGAAAAGGGACGGAGTGTGGAATAGCTGCAGTCTATTCCAACCAGCATCAACGCTCAAGCATGCTTATAATGCTTGGGCTTTTTACGCTTCCTTTCTTATTTCACGATTTTATACCGGATCGCCTTGGCAACTGCCTGTGTACGATCTTCTACGCCCATTTTCTGCAAAATCCGATGGATATGCGTCTTGACGGTTCCCCCTGAGATAAGCAAGTGTTGCGCAATTTGATCGTTCCGTTTGCCGTAGGATAGCTGCTCAAGTACGTCACGCTCGCGATCGGTCAACGGATCAAACATGACAAGGGGTGGAAGCGCAGAGTCAAAGTCGGCATCAGAGTCAGAATGAGAGGCAGACTCGTGATTCTTTTGTTGAAACTGTAGAACCTCCGCTAGAGCCTTGGCAGCTGTAGCCGTGTAGAACAGTGCTTCTCCCTGATAGGCCCTGCGAATGAGGTCCAACATATCCTGTGAATCGGAATCCTTTAACATATAGCCGACAGCCCCTGCGCGAATACCGTCTACGATGTAATCGTACGTGTCAAATGTGGTGAGGATTAATACTTTTATCGAAGGATGGAGTCGAGTGATTTCTCTTGTTGCATCGATTCCTGACATATTCGGCATTTGGACATCCATTAAGACTACATCAGGAATGATTTCTCCTACGATCTTCACGGCTTCTTCACCATTGGAAGCCTCCCCGCTTACTTCCATATCCTTTTGCATTTTGATGACATATCCCAACCCTTGACGGATCATCGTTTGGTCATCGACCAGGACCACACGAATGGTCTCTTTTTTGTTTTGATTTTCCATGCTGGCATTCCTCCGTATCTATCGCTGTTTGCTTATCGAAGCGGAAAGCTGATGTCAATTTGAAAACCGTGGGGTTCTCGAATGGAATAGGAAAGGTCTCCGTTTAATTGCTTGGTTTGTTCTGCAATACCTGTTAAACCAGAGCCCAGCTTGATTTGATGATGATTCGTAATATTCCCATTGTCCCAAATAGCCAGGAATAGGTAGTTTTGCTTTTTTTCAATCGTGATGAAAATCTCGGTTGCATCAGAATGTCGACTGGAATTGGTAATAGCTTCTTGGAGAATCCGGTAAAGCATAATGGTCATCTGCTGTGAGAGCGGAATATCTGGATTGGGACTGATCAACTGCATCTTGATGTCGGTATGCTGTTGGGCTCGTGATAAAAGTATACGCAGCGGTGTGATTCCCAGTGAGGATTTGTCTGCGGCTAATGTATGTACAGACGAGCGTATATCATCGAGGCTTTGCTTGGATACTGAAAGCATGTCTCGCACAGCCTCCTGTGCGTCACTCGGTCCGCCTTGCAGCATGTATTTCAAGGCATTCAATTGAACGATTAACGATGTGAGACTGTGTCCCAAGGCGTCGTGAACATCACGGGCGATTCTGGTCCTCTCCTCGAGGACAGCAGCACGAAGTGTATTCACAGAAGCCTCTTGAAGTTCTGAATGAGCTTTCTGGAGTTCAACATGCGCCTCTTGCAATTGTTTAAGATGCTGCTGACTCGATTCCTTTGCTTGATTTTGAAGAGATAATCCTCGTGCACCGATATACCATCCGATATAGGCCACGACATAGCCTACTACCTCCTCAAAAATAAAGTCTTTATAAAAGAACATGTGAGACAAGGAACATGCGCCAAAAAAAATCGCATAGTACAATCGGCGGCGTTTAAGAATGTGAAATCCAATAAAAGCTACCAATGGCAAGGATAGACCGACCTCTACCCCTACATATAGAACCTTTATAAATGACACGGTACCAAGAACGATAATGGCGATATCTTTTTGAAAAGGTCTCCAATTTTTTTGGGGCCTGAGAAACACCAGCAGGAAACAGAAGATAATGATCAGAGAGATGATAAAGGGAATGGTGGGTTCATGCATGTATGCAGCTGGAATGAGAAAAAATGAGAACAATACAAAAAAACAAATAAGCAGGAAACGTGAGCGTAAAGATGCAGTTGAGTCGTTCAAGAAGACAACCTCCTTTCTTGGAATACGTACCCATTATAGTTTCATTTTAGCATGCGCTGTCGTCTATCTCCGGGTGTACGGTCTTCTATCTCTGGATAGATAAAATCGAATTCCACAATTTGACTACCCGATAGACTTCGGGGACCAATCGTATAAGTACAATGTGATCTGTGGAGGGGAACTCCCCAAAAGATAGACCGAAAAATAGACAATGGGTAGGAGGCTTTTATGAACGAACTGTTTCAGTTAGCGAAGATTCTACGTGAAACGAGCACTGTATTTTCCACGCTTTCCATGCAAGCATTGGATTCAAGTGATATCACCTGGCAACAAGTTCTCATTCTGGAGCAAATTGCGATCAGCCCGAAAACAATGGGAGAAATCAGCAAGGCGATTAATCTTTCATATAGTACGACCTCAGGTTTAATCAATCGGTTGGAACAGATGAAATTGGTGCGCAGATTTCGTGATAAATCGGATCGGAGAATTGTGTGGGCAGCTTTGACGGAGCGTGTACCAGCGAATTGGACGGAACAAGAAGGAAGTGCTTGTACACCTGCATCGCTGCATTCCTTGCGCGCGCTTATTTTGGAGAAAGAAATACTGAGCTGATATGCTAAGCTCCCTACAAATGAAGAGGTGAGAAAATTTTGAATCTATCAGAACTGTCCATTAAACGTCCGGTCACGATGATTATGATATCCGTAGCGATTTTCATTTTTGGTTTGGTTACCTTTCCTCGCTTGGCAATTGAATTGATGCCATCGCTAACTTCTCCGGTCGCCGTAGTTGTTACCTCTGTAGAGGGGGCGGCTCCGGCTGAGGTAGAAAAGCTCGTTACCAAACCCATGGAAAATGCACTAGGCACGGTTCCGAATTTAGACAAGATCACATCAACTTCTGTTAACGGCTCCTCCTCGGTACTCCTCCATTTCAAGTGGGGAACAGACATGGATCAAGCGACGCTGAATATGCGAGATAAAGTAGATTTGGTCCGAGGGAGCTTGCCTGAATCAGCTGGTTCACCGAGGGTGTTGAAATTTGATCCGACAAGCCAGGCGATAATTGATCTGGCTGTAACTGGCGATCAAGATGTCAACAAGCTGAAAAAAATCGCGGATGATGTAATTAAAACCCGCTTGGAACGAATTAACGGTGTTGCTTCTGTCAACGTCACTGGTGGGCAAGAGCGAATCGTGGACATCATCGTGGACCCAGCCAAACTGGCCGCCTATGGATTGACATTGGAACAAATTAAGATAGCACTCGTAAACAGCAATGTATCCGGATCAGCCGGTGCGATACGGGAAGGTGACGCAAAGACCAGTATTCGTGTGCAAGGAGAATTCACTAATGTGGACACCATTGCACTTACTCCGATCTCTGTCGGTGGGAGCTTCATCCGATTGAGTGATATCGCCAACGTAACAGACACCATCAAAGAAGTGACTAATCTGAGCTACATTGATGGAAAGCCGAGCTTGGGAATTGCCGTGATGAAAGGCACCGGCGGCAATACGATCAAAATCGCAAAAGACGTAAAGGCTGAGCTGGAGAAGATTAATAGCACGCTTCCTGCAAATGTAGAAACACGTATCGTCTTCGATACCTCCACATATATCCAGAGTTCCGTTGACAACACGGTAGTACATGCTCTCGGGGGTGGTGCCATTGGCGTGCTCATGCTGTTCTTCTTCTTGGGCAGTCTATCGTCTATGCTCATTGCGGTCATTGTCCTGCCTATATCGATCATATCGACTTTCCTCTTGATGTACATGACAGGTCAAACAATCAACTTGATTTCCCTGGCAGGTCTCACACTCGGATTGGGATCATTAGTAGACTTTGCTGTCGTTATGCTGGAAAACATTTTCCGTCAACGGGAGCAGGGCAAGAGCATGATGGAAGCGGCATTGGTCGGTTCCAAAGAAGTAGGAACCGCGGTGATGGCATCCGCATTGGCACAAATTTGTGTATTTTTACCGATTGCGCTGACAGAGGGTCTTGTCGCTGAGCTTTTCGCACCGTTAGCATTGACGGTCGTTTTCTCACACATCGCAGCACTCGTTTTCACTTTCTTGCTCGTTCCGATGATGAGTGCTCGCCTGTTAAAAACGGTACCGGAGCATACGAATCACGAAAACTATCGAGGCTTCAATCCACTCATCTGGTTTAACATCGGATTCCATAAGGTGGAAAAAGGCTATCAAAGGGTGCTCAAATGGGCATTGGATCATCGAAAAACGGTGGTTGGATCTGCTTTTGCCATGTTGATTGGCTCATTGATGCTAGTTCCATCTCTCGGAGCAGGATTTTTCCCAGATATGGACCAAGGATTAATCCAGGTAGAGATCAAGCTGCCAAAGGGTACTGTCTTGACGGAAAGTGAAAAAGTAATGAAGCAGGTAGAAGAAGTGGTCAATCAAGTACCAGAAAAGAAATTGGTCAAGTCCTCGGTCGGAGGTGGCGACGGTATTTCAGAGAGCGGTGCCTCTACTTCTCATAACGCAACGATCGAACTGCAAGTAGGAGAGATTTCTACGAGACAGCGATCGACAGAGGAAATTGCTGTGGGCCTACAAGAGCAAGTCAAGCATATTGCAGGAGCAGATATCAAGGTGAAATCCCTTTCCGGTGGTATGGGGGGCGGAGCAGCCATCTCGATTGAAATTCGCGGAGATGATCTGGACGTCTTAACGGAACTGAGCGAGATTGTGAAAGGAGAAATAGCTAAGGTACCGGGAACGATGAACGTATCTACCAGTGTTCAGGAAATGAGTCAGGAGTTCGATGTGAAGGTCAACACAGAGAAGGCGAGCTTGTACGGATTGACAACAAATGAAATCCTTTCTGCTGTGCGAACTTCTTTCCAAGGTCAAACAGTTACCCAGTATCGTACGGGCGAAGATGAAATTGATATCAATCTCAAGCTGCCAGAAGACTATAAGGAAGATATCAATTACTTGAAGAACCTGCGTATTTCCACGCCGACGGGTGCTCAAATCAGCCTCACATCCGTAGCGACCATCAGTAAAGTCGATGTACCGCCATCCATTGAGCGCAAAAACATGACGCGTGAAGTGAAGGTCACAAGCGATTTGATCGGGAATGATCTGCAAGCGGCCGCGACGCAAATTACGAGTATCCTCAATAAGCTGAATGTTCCGGACGGATACACCATCGAAATGGGCGGGCAGAGCGAGGATATGGGAAATTCTTTTGTGAATCTGGGTCTCGCGATTGTCTTGTCTATCGTGCTTGTGTACATGGTCATGGCTGCTCAGTTTGAATCATTTTTTAGTCCATTTATCATCATGTTCTCGGTTCCTCCGAGCCTTACTGGTGTCATATTGGGGCTTTTGTTTACAGGCACGCCTATTACTGTATCTGTTTTGATCGGGTACATTTTGCTGATCGGTTTGGTCGTGAACAATGCGATTGTGTTGATCGATTTGATCAATCAGTTGCGTGCAAAGGGGTGGGAGTTACATGAAGCGATTTTACATGCGGGACCTGCTCGTCTGCGTCCGATTATGATGACAACCCTCACGACGATTATGGCCATTGCTCCGCTCTCCGTCGCTGCCGGGTCTGGATTAGAATTTCAAGCGCCAATGGCTACGGCCGTCATGTACGGTTTGATTTTCTCCACTATGATCACGCTCATACTCGTACCTGTGGTTACTGTATGGTTTGATGAGATGGGACAAAAGAGACGCACCAAACGCAAGCAAAAGCAGGAAAAGAAAATCCTTACCACTTTGGAATCGACAAATGCATGAGAAAAGAGGAGGAACCATTCATGATCATAAATAAAAGAATCGCGATTGTGGCGCTACTTTCCCTTACCTTGATCACAGGCTGCGCAAGCCAGGAGGATGCAGCGACGAATGCTGCCCCACCAGCAGAAACGGTTACCCCTGTACAGGTTGCAACGGTGGCACAAGGTGTGGTCACATCTGAATCCGGACTGACTGCAAAGTTGGCACCAAGTGAGGCAGTCCAAATGTCACCAAAAACTAGCGGGAAAATTGCATCTCTCCCAGTAAAGCTGGGTCAGGCCGTAACAAAAGGACAATTATTGTTTACACTCGATACGAATGAGTTGTCTAACAGTGTAAGAGAACAAGAAGCATCTCTCCGTGTGGCAAAAGCGAACTTAACCCAAGCAGGCAGCACCTCTAACCAAAGTTTGGTGGAAGCACAAAATGATTTGACGGAAGCAGAACGAGCGCTTGCCGACGCCAAACTGAATCAACAACGTAATCAGAAGCTGCTCGCAGAGGGAGCGATTGCTACTGAGAAAATGGAAGAGGTAAATACAACGCTCACAAAAGCCCAGATTTCCTATGACAATGCAAAGCAGAAGCTGCAAAGCGCGAAACAAAAAACGGGTGTACAAGTATCGGCAGCGAGTGTAACGGAGTCCGAAGTCAGACTGCAAAATGCTCGTGAGCAACTGGCGAATGCAACGGTTGTCTCCCCGATCGACGGATTTGTCGCAAGCGTGACCGGAGCAGTAGGACAGATGGCAGGTCAGCAAGCCATTGTGACCGTCGTCAAAACGAATCCTCTTGTGGTCAAAGCGAATTTGTCCGAAGCAGATGTGACGAAAGTAAAAGTAGGAACAGTCGTCGAAGTAAATGTGCAGTCTACAGGCAAAACGATTGAGGCTAACGTAACGGCGGTTAGTCCGGTCATGGATTCGCAGCTCAAAGCTTATCCAGTAGAAATCACGATTCCGAATGCTTCCAATGAATTGAAGTCCGATATGGTCGTGAATGTTACCTTCCCGCAAAGCTCAGAAGGAGCGAAGTCACTGGTCATTCCTCGCAAGGCCGTATTTGATCGTGAAGGCAGACAATATGTGTTCAAACTGGAAGGGGAAACAGCCAAGCAAGTGGAAGTGTCGACGGGCAACTCGACAAGCGAGTTGATTGAAGTTGTGTCCGGCCTAGCGAATGGAGATAAAGTCGTGGTAAAAGGGCAGACACTGCTTGCGGATGGCGGCAAGGTGAGTATTCAGGAGTAAGTAAATAGGTAACAAAAAGAGGTGGAGAAGATCCGCCTCTTTTTTGTCAATGAATGGAAAAAATATCCACTCTACCAAAAATGCCAAACAGAGTATAATTTTAGTTATGATCCGTTGAGAGTTAAAAATCAATGCCCCGAACTTTTGCATAGACCATCGTGTCACGTAGCGTACCATCGATGCTGCGCGTGTCTTGTCGAAGAATTCCTTCTAAGATAAATCCCGACCGTTCAGCAACGCGGGAGCTTGCTGTATTGCGAGAATCACATCGGATGACGAGACGGTTCGCTTGCAGCTCACGGATCGCAAAGCTCGTAATACCAGCTACAGCTTCCGTAATGTAACCTTGTCCCCTAAATGATGGGCGAACCCAATAGCCGATCTCAAATTTTCTTGCATCCCAATCAATTTGGTGTAGACCGCTACAGCCAATAAGCTGACGAGAGTGTTTATCAAACAAATGGAGGCGGAGATCAGAACGCTCCAAAAATTTCAGTCTGGCTTGACGAACGTTGACCTCAGACTTTTCTTCCGTGGGAAGAGTTTGTGCCCAGGGCATCCAAGGACGCAAATCTTCTATACTTTCTGTCAAGGCCAGGTGAACCATTTGACCATCTCCAGCCAAGGGTGCTCGGATGTGTAAACGACTCGTTTCAAAACTCTCAGGAAAGGAAAGTAAGAGTGGTTCGATGGACAATTTGATCACTCCTGACAAGAATTTTATTCCAAATAGTAGCACAAAGCATACATAGATGGTAGTTACATCAAAGCAAAATGGATAAAGGAGGTCATAAATGATTACATCCACCAAACTGTGCAAAGGAATTGCACTGCTCATGACAGTCGTGCTCGTCTCCGGATGCTCGATGTTTGCGAGCAAAGAAGAATCCACTGAGCGCCAGCAGATAGAGAAGAACCAGAAAATCACTCGATACACGGGGGAAAAAAGCAAGGCGCTATCTCGCGTATACACGGGGCGCAAGGAACTAGCTCTGACGTTTAACGGCATGGGCGATGATAAGATGATGAAAAGTCTTTTGGAGCAGCTAGATGCTCATAAGATCAAAGCAACCTTTTTTCTCCCGGGTATGCGTGTCGCCGAGGAGCCAAACATCGCCAAGGACATTTTGGCCCGCGGTCATGAAATTGAAAATAACACATTGAATCAACTGGATATGAGCAAGCTCAGCTACGAGCAAATTTATCGGGAGATTCAGTTGAGTAATGAGATCATCAAACGCGAGACGGGTATTTCACCTCGCTATGTGAGAACCAAATCTGGCGATGTGACAGATGACGTTCGTTTGGCAACTGCCCACCTCGGGATGGAAGCGGTCGTCAGCTACAACATCAACCCGAAGGACCGTGATTTGCAAAAAGACGCCAAAACCATTGGAGATTACATAACTCGCTATATGTCCAGGGGCGGCATTATCTCACTCAATGCTGACATCAATCCTGAGGTGATTCCGGCCATTCCGTTGATCGCTAAGGCTGCAGCGGATATCGGCTACCAGTTAGTCCCGCTCAGTGAAATGGTGAAAAACGGTGGTGAACGCAAGCCGCTGGAACAAATACCAGGCTTTGACGCAGCAAAACTGAATCCGCAATTCGAAAATGCCGAGTATGAGATCATCTCTCAGGTCGATACAAATAAAAAACAGATCGCGCTAACCTTTGACGACTGGGGAGGCGACAAAACCGTAACGAAACTATTAGACATTTTGGCAGAGCATGATGTGAAAGCGACGTTCTTCTTGCGGGCAAAAGGGGTAGAGAACAATCCAAATTTGGCGAGAGCGATTGTGGAGGGTGGTCACGATGTGGCAAACCATTCTTATAACCATCCGGTCATAACGACGCTGACAACGGAAGAATTGCAGAAGGACGTGGTGAAAGCACATCAGGTCATCACCGAGGCGATTCAACAGCAGCCTGTCATGCTGTTCCGTCCGCCGACTGGCGTAGTAGACGATCATACAGCCAAAGTGATTGCAGCCACGGGTTACAAGGTCATTGCGTTGTACGATGTCACCACATTGGATTGGGACAAGAAAAACAGTGCCCAAGATATTGTAAATGGCGTCATGAGCAAGACGAAAAATGGCAGTGTCATTTTGCTGCATATGCTCGATGACATCCATACGATTGAGGCACTCCCGATTGTACTGGAAAGTCTGAAAAGCAAAGGCTACACCTTTGTAAAGATGGACGACATGATCAAACAAAGACACTCCGGCAACTAATCCCTTTCTCAGAAAGGGATTTTTTTGCTTTTTTTCGCAAAGCTCGGGCGATTGACAGTAAAAATACTGTTTGTTATAGTTTTATCGATAATGATAATCAATATCGATTGCAACGTTACTTACATCTATCTTACAAACGTACTTAAGGGAGGCTCATTATGCTTACGAACCAAACAGTAAAGGCTGTCTTTGCTGTCATTTTGGTGTTCTCGCTTTTTTTGACGGCCTGTGGTGGAGTAAATACGGCAACGCAAGCACCCGCAACGGATTCTGCTTCCAAGCCAGCTGACAAGTCAACAGAAGCCCCTACTGAGAACAAAACGCGCAGCATCGAAACACCCAAAGGGACCATTCAAATTCCTGACAAGCCACAACGGATTGTGACGGATTACTACGCAGGCGAGTTGATTGCAGTAGGCGGAAATGTAATCGGTGCAGAGACGGAGGCTTTTAAAAGCCCGTTTACCGTTGAACCATTAAAAAATGCGCAGGACGTGGGGAGCCCGCGGATCAATGTGGAGAAAACATTAGAGCTGGCTCCAGACCTCATCGTCGTCATGTATGATGACAATTATGAAGCCTTGTCCAAAATTGCTCCAACCGTTTATCTCCCGTACGGCACGGCGACAAACATTAACGATACGGTCCAATTGTTCGGAGAAGTGGTTGGCGATAAAGAAAAGGCAGACAAGTTCATTGCAGACTTTGACCGGAAGGCTGCCGAGGGTCGCGAAAAGCTGAAAGGCATCGTGGATGAGAATGCGACGGTTGGTCTCTACGAGCTGACCAACAAAGGAGATTTGTGGATTTTCGGTGACAACGCAGGACGCGGTGGTCAAACCGTGTACAATGCATTGAAGCTGAAAATGCCGCACGCTGACAAATCCAAAGAGCAAACCGTACAGCTGTCTATGGAAACCTTGCCAGAATACGCTGCGGATTACATGTTCGTGACTTTCTACAATCCGGAAAAAAATAGCGAAGCCTTGAAAACCTTACAGGAGTCCGCTGTCTGGAATGCGACCTCAGCTGCCAAAAATAATCAAATTTTCTACAACGACTTCGATACATTCTATCGCTATGACCCAATTGCAATCTCAGCACAGATTGATATGTTCGTAGATATGTTGATCAAAAGACACGAAGAGAACAAGAGCAAAAAATAGATCACAAGAAAAGTCATCCCTAGCCGGATGACTATTTTTCGTCTCACGTAATAAACCTTACAAAATGTAAAGAAAACTGTAAGGAACATCAATAGCTCCTATTCTGGAATTTGGTTACAGTTAATAGCGACAGAAACAATGAGCGCTAGCCAATAGATAGGATGGAGGAACGTAAGAATGAGTACTGCTGTACTAGAAGTGAAAGACGTTCAAAAAATATATGGGACAAAAGGTGAAAGCCAGTCGCATGCTCTAAAAGGCGTATCGATGACCATAGACAAAGGAGAGTTCGTGGGAATCATGGGGCCATCCGGTTCGGGTAAGACGACTCTGCTCAACGTTATTTCCACACTGGATCGTCCGACGGAAGGGTTTATTGAAATTGCGGGAACGAACATTACACAGATGAAGCGTAATCAGCTCGCAGATTTTCGCTCGCAAAAGCTCGGCTTTATCTTTCAAGATTTCAACCTGCTAGAAAATTTGTCCGTGTATGAGAACATTGCATTGCCGTTGTCTCTGCAAGGTGTCCCTTCCAAAGAGATCAGCAGCAAAGTAAATAAAGTAGCACAAACACTCGGGATCGAAGAGATTTTGCAAAAATATCCGGTTCAAATTTCCGGGGGACAAAAACAACGAGCCGCAGCAGCACGCGCACTTGTGCATGATCCTGCGATTTTGCTGGCGGACGAACCGACGGGCGCTCTCGACTCGAAGAATGCGAAAAGCTTGCTGGAAACGATGACAGATTTGAACGAGAACCACCAAGTATCCATCATGATGGTTACGCATGACGCCTTTTCCGCGAGTTATTGCAAACGTATCTTGTTCATTCAGGATGGCAAGCTGTACACCGAGATTCAACGTACAGGGGATCGTCAGCAATTTTTCAAACAAATTTTGGATGTACTGGCTGAGCTAGGTGCATCACACGATGTACGCTAGGAGGTAACGTTTCATGCTTTTCAAGCTATCTATGTCCAGTATGCGGAAGATGATGAAGGACTATCTGGTTCTGCTCGTGGGTCTGGTCATCTCCATTTCGATTTTTTACATGTTCCAGACGCTTGCCCTCAATTCTGATTACACGAAAAACAACGCGATGATTTCTTCGATTCAGATCGTTTTCAATGTAGGGGCATTCCTGCTGGCGTTTATCACGATTTTCTATATTTTCTATGCCAACTCATTCCTGCTTTCGCTGCGGCGCAAAGAGCTCGGAATGTACATGGTCTTAGGAGCGAAGAAGGGGAAAATCAGCCAGATTTTGTTCCTGGAAACATTGACGATGGGGATCGTTTCCCTGGTGATCGGTAGCCTCGTCGGTATTGCGCTCGCGAGTGGCATCGGTGTCTTGCTCATGAATCTGTTGGAGATTTCGACAGCGGGTTACTATGCTTTTTATCTGCCGGCAATGTTGATGACATGGGGATTCTTCCTCGTACTTTTTCTGATCACCTCCACGATTAATGCCATTCGTCTGGCTCGTGCTACTGAGCTCGCTCTTATCCGTGCCGAGCAGCAAAATGACAAAATCAAGTCAAAAGGAATCGGAGCGGTGTTGGTAGCCATTCTTGGAGTTATCCTGTTGGCTCTAGGCTATACATGCTTGCACTTGCTTATGTACCTGCAAGCACCCGGATTTATCGTCGGGGCGATTTCATGCACAATCGGGACGTACTTGATTTTCATCTCGCTGTTGCCAGTTCTTGTACAGGCTTTGAAGAAAAATAAAAAGCTAAATGATAGCAAGTTGAACGCATTTACCTTTGCTCAGCTGCGCTTTCGGGTGAACAACCTGACCAAAATCCTTGGCACAGTAGCCATGCTGATCGGGCTTGGTGTCGGGGCGATGGCAGGGGGCTTAGCCTTCCAGCAAAACGTCAATTTGTTTACTACGGTGTTCCATGTGTATGACATGAATCTGCATGATCCGGTTGAAGCGGATTATCAGGCACTGAAAAAAATGAACGTCCTGGAGCAAAATACGTATCGATACAAAGTCGACGACAAGGCGTATTACTACTTGAAGGAAGACTTGCTGGCAAACCCGCTGCTGATTTCCACGAACAGCATTCAAGATTACTCTGCTGACAACAAGCCTAAGCTTGTGACAGATCCGCTTCCGAAAGAGGCGTATATCGTAAGTGCGTCAAAAGAAGACAAAAGTAAATACGATGCTATTCCCGAGGATTGGGACAAAGCGATGTTCACCAATTTTATTAACTACCAGATGATTGAGGGCAAATCTGTTCTAGTTGTGGATAAGGCGACGTATGAGAAAACCGCTGGAAGTGAACACAAGGTTCTCCTTGCCCAGGTTGACGACTATTTGAAATACACGCAAGAATTAAAAGCAATGGATGAACGTCAAAAGCAACTGATTGGGTCTATCACCAATGTGGAAGCGAAAGACGTATACACTTCTTCCAAATACAGCACGTATGCGGGCATGTATATTTTCACAAGCGGAACGATGTTCATGGGCTTCTTCCTCGGAATTGCTTTCCTGGCAATGATGGCGAGCTGCCTGATGTTCAAAATCTTGTCCGGTGCTTCCCGTGACAAAGACCGTTACAGCATGCTGAGAAAAATCGGCGTACGTCAATCATTGCTCGTAGGTTCGATCTATAAAGAGCTGTTCATGGTATTCATTTTCCCAGCGATCATCGGTCTGATGCACGTATTGCTCGGTATGGAGATGTTCTCGTTCATCCTTTTGGATCCGTATCTGAACATCTGGATTCCAACGCTGATTTTCGTTGTGATCTATGCGATTTACTATTACATTACGGTTCAGCTTTATCGTGGAATTGTGTTGCCAAAAGAAGCGTAATGTTAATTGAAGAAATCCTCCTCATTAGAGGGGGATTTTTTGTCTTTTAAACGGACCGTTATAAGCAAAGGACCATTCAACTTGCTAAAAGGACAAAAACATGGGATAAGCTATATGACCAAAGAACTTTAATAAAAATTTTAAGTTTATCCCACTATATATTTTAGAAGTTTTTTCTAACTTATACCTAGGAAAGAAAATCATAAACGTGAAGGAGAATTGGTATGAAAATAAACCTTAAAAAAACATCCGTACGTTTGGCAGCTTTAGGATTGGCTACTGCGATTTCCCTATCTGGAGCTTTAGTAGTAAGTGCAAATGAAAACCCAACTCAAAAGACTGTAGCTCAAAATCAAGAATTGTATGCAGGAACTTACAAAAAGCTCTCAGCTTCCGAAGCTCTTGCCGACAAGGCTGTGAAAGCAGCAATCGATAACGTCTATGCACAGTTTTCAGAAACGAAATCTTATGAGATCAGTGCTTATCAAGATGTGGTTTCAAAAGGTGAGTATGATAAGTATGTTATTAGACTTGAAAAAGATTCAAAAAACTTTTTTCACTTTGCAATAGATTCGAAAACGGGGAACCTCAGCTATACCATACAATCATTGGATGCTGCTACAGTTCTATCATACCCAAATGTAAAACCCGGGGTAGATAAATTCTATGCCTCACATCCAGAAGCAAAATCCTATGTGATTTCAAGTGCCAATATTGTAGACAACTTTGTAGGTAAATTTAGCAGATATAACCTTACGTTTACTGGAAAAGATCCCAAACAATCTATCACTATTGGAATAGATGCGAAAACGGGAGAGATTATTCCTACGAAGAAGCAAGAGCTCTAGGAATTAGTGTTGTAGACTGAACCTGTTGAGATGCCAAAGTTGTTTTGGAGTGAGGCTATCTAGAAAGTCGGCGTAGATTGACTTTCTAGATAGCCCCTTTACGTTTTATCACGATCATAAGGCTTTGGTTTTGAACGATGATATTGTTGAAAGAGGAACCGATATCAACTATTTAAGGCAGTAACATGAAGAACGTCGGATTCAGTACGAAGTGTTTATGCATCCGTACAATTAGCGGTTTGATTTTACGGGTTCGATGAATTAGTCTAAAACTCTATTATCAATGAACATCTGTCTGTTGATCTAATAATGGATGCTAATAATACCAGGCCTGATCATGATTATGGCAAGCCTGGTACGATGATGACACTTATTTTTTGAATAGAATTTCGCCCACTTGTGTGGAAATGTTGAGCGTTGCATTCTCGGATTGAGCCTCACCCACATATCCATGGAGTTCTTTGGAAACAACCGATGTGGTATTTGTTGCTTTTTCAAGATTAACCTGATTATCAATATTCCCCATTTCAGTTGATAAACTTACATATAGAGGTGCTAATTGATCCGGTAGAGCGAATTCTACGTTTCCAAGGTTAGTAGATATGTTACTGCTTTCCTTGCCAATTACATCCGTTACGGTAATGTTGCCAGCATTGCTGCTCACATTTAAATGTTGGACCGACAATTCTGACTCAATGAATATGTTGCCAACTTCATTATCTATCTCAAGGGATTTGAAGTCTTTATAAGGAAGACGGATCGTTAAGGATGGCAATGGCTCCGTATTTATCAACTTCTTTTGTTCCTGTTTAAGCATAATTTGTAATGTTCCATCTTGGATCAACGTAGTCACGTTGGTATCCATTTCTTTTGAATCGCCCATAGATAATTCCCATTCTGCTTGATTGATTTGTTTGTCTCCTATGACTTTAACCATAGCAGCGTTACTCTGAATTTTTAGGGAATGAATGTTAGTTACATCTATTTGAGAAATATCTCCTTTTCCTGCATTCGAGACATTCTTAATGTCCGATGTTTCTGAATTTGCAATTGTGTTCGTCGGTATAGAAGCGTTTTGCTGGGACGAGCTTTGTGTACTAGTGACGGAGGATTCCTTCGTACATCCAGCGATTCCGATACTGGCAGCGGCCAGGAGAATCATTACTAACTTCATTTTGTTGTTCAAACGTTTATCTTCCTTTCTTCTGCATATGCTAAACAGATCGTCATTTCAAATTACGTGATCCGTTTGTACATTAATCGTACAGTGGTTAGAAAGATTTGGTAACGGACTTTGGCTTGAATAAGAACTGGACTTAAGTCTAGAAGAGCCTCCGCCTTTAAACCTAGAGCGCCAAAAGGACAGCTCGTATGGCAATATGCTTAATCATCGTATTTCTAACGATTCCCGTTAGCAACTTTAAGCAACTTCATGAGGTTAGCCAACAGAACGTTGTCTAAAATCGGCTATTGAATTAACTTAACGGCAGGAACTATAAGCGCAAATAATGAGTTTCGTTCAACCAACGGGATCGATAGCGTAATAAAACAGCGGCGAGTCTAAGACTTTTTTCAAGTCCTAGGTCGCTGCTGTTTTATTATTCGGGTTCAGTCTAAAACGAATTTTTCTGAGTCTGGAGATTTTTTAAGACTTTGAACACATCCCACCGTTGACAAAGATAATGATAATCATTATCATAATCAATGGTTGATTGGAAATCATGACCATCATGCAACATCCTTTTCAATTGAAGTAACACCTAGAAAAGTAGGGGGAATTTTTTCATGCGTCTTATGAAACTACCAGTGATGCTTGTATTTATGTCTGCAATGCTGTTACTCGCTGCTTGCGGCAATGCAGGGACAACTGCACAATCTGGTTCCAACCAAGCTGCTACTGCTCAGCCTGACGCGGCGAAGCCGGCTGAAGAGCAAGTGCGTACAGTGAAGCACATGATGGGAGAATCGACCATCAAAGGCACTCCTAAGCGTATCGTTGCATTGGAATGGAGCTCAGCAGAGCATTTGTTGGCTCTTGGTATTCAGCCTGTAGGGATTGCAGATATTCCAAATATGAAAAAATGGGTCAAACTCCCTGTGGAGATTGCTCCAGAAGTAGTGGATGTCGGGAGTCGTACTTCCCCAAACCTGGAATCGATCATGATGTTGAAGCCAGATTTGATTATCGGTATTAAACGAAATGTAGAAGCGAATTACGATGAAATGAGCAAAATTGCGCCAACGATTGCTTTTGATACGAATCCTGCTGAAGGTCAGGGATCACAGTATGATCGAATGATCGAGATTTTCAAGCAAATTGCGGATATTACAGGTAAAAATGCAGAAGCTGAAGCCGCTTTGAAAGACCTCGACAAGACCTATGCGGAAGCAAAAGAAAAGCTGACAAAAGCCGGTGCAGATAAAGTTCCATTTGTCCTCGCAATGGGCTACAGCAGCCAAAATGCAGTAGAATTCCGCTTGTCTACGGACAACTCTACAGCTGCAAGCATCTTGATAAATATTGGTCTGACAAATAAGTATAAGCCAAAGAAATTTGAGCAAACAGGATTGACACTGGCAGATGTAGAGGCACTTCCAGCGTTACAGGATGCGAATTTCCTCCATATCATTCAAGATGATGACAACGTGATTGAGAATCAATTGAAAAACAACCCGGTTTGGAACGGCCTTACTTTTGTGAAAGAAAATCGCGTCTATGCTCTGGGCGGAGATTTGTGGCCGTATGGTGGTACCATGTCTGCAAAGATTCTCGCGAATAAAGCTGTTGATCTGTTGGCAAAATAATGAGTTTAGCCAAAAATAAAATGTTTACACGATCTGACATCACTCCAGCCACTTCCTCACCAAGAGGGGGCTGGAGATTGTTCTTGATGTTAGGAAGTGGATTTGTCGCTCTGTTAGTGCTTACATTTGTCAGTTTGACACAAGGGATGGCAGACATTTCTCTGCGTTCTGTTATTCAGGCCATTATTGCTCCGCAAGACATTTCCGATCACCATATGATACAAGGTGTCAGGCTTCCGAGAACGGTCATGGGGCTTTTGTCTGGTGCAGCATTGGCTATTGCCGGAGCTTTGATGCAGACAGTGACACGAAACCCGCTCGCTTCGGAAACGACATTGGGCGTAAATGCGGGTGCCTATTTCTTCGTGGTGTTCGGAATGGTTTTTTGGCCATCATTCTTGCATGACCACCCGCTTCCATTTGCGATGGCGGGCGGAATACTCGCAGCCGTTACCGTATACTTCATGTCTGGTGGGCGAAAAGGCACACCTGTGCGTGTGGCATTGTCCGGGATGATCGTCACCTTGGTGTACTCCTCCTTGACGAGTGCCATCATCTTGTTTAACGAAGAAACGACAAATGGCATTTTCCTCTGGGGCTCGGGCTCCCTGAAGCAAAATGACTGGTCGGGTGTAGAATTCAGTTGGCCATGGATTGTAGCTGGGATTTTGGTCAGCTTTTTTATGGCCAGGCAGCTTGATGTACTTAGCCTTCATGAAGAAACGGCGAAATCCTTGGGGCAAAAGGTGGCGAAAATACGGCTTTTCACCATGTTTATTGCGATCTTGGTTACATGCGTCAGTGTCAGCGTGGTCGGGCCTATCGGTTTCATCGGACTCGTGGCTCCGCATCTAGTGCGCTTGTCTGGTATCACGCAGCATAGATGGCTGCTGCCGTTATGTGCCATCTGGGGGGCAGCGCTGCTTGTTGGTTCTGATACGATTGCACGTATGTTTATCAATCATTATGGTGAACTTCCGGCAGGAGCCATCACGGCTGCTATTGGTGGCCCATGGTTGATCTGGCTGGCTTTGCGTGTGTCGCGCAGTATGAGTGCTGGAACTGGAGGCTCGATGAGTGTAGGTGGAGCACAACGCAAAGTTTCGTATCCGTTGATTGTATCCACGCTTGCTGTGTTGCTCGTGGTCGTTTGGATGCTCAGCTTGTCTAGCGGAAACTTGTACCTGCCGTGGACAGAGATCATCGCCATTTTTATGGGACAAGGAAACGAGATGTACAGTCAATTGGTGTTGGAGCTTCGGATGCCGCGACTGTTGACAGCGATGTTGGCAGGTGTGGCACTCGCGATCAGCGGAAGTCTCATGCAGAGTGCAGTACGTAATCCACTGGCTGATCCGCAGATTGTCGGTGTCACGAGTGGTGCGGGTGTAGGGGCGATTATCGTGCTCCTCGTGTTTCCTCAACTCTCGGCTTGGATGCCGCTAGGGGCTGTTGCAGGGGGGATCATCTCTGCTGCGATTGTGTACGCGGTCTCTTGGAGAAGGGAACTCAATCCCATCATATTAACCCTTGTAGGTATTGCGGTGTCTGCCGCAGGTGCCGCACTCATCAATATCTTAATCGTACATTCGATGATCTTGGCAGCGCCTGCACTCACTTGGCTGGCAGGAAGTACATACGGGCGGGGATGGATGGAAGTAGGCCGCCTGTTGCCTGCGATCCTCGTTTTAGCTCCGATCGCGTGGTGGTTAGGTCGTCGGGTGGACCTCTTGTCATTTAACGACGAGAGCTCGACTGGATTGGGGTTAAAGGTGCGGATGACGAGGTTGTCTGTGGCAGTCATTGCCGTGTTGCTCGCTTCAGCGGCAGTTGCTAGTGTCGGAGCCGTAGGATTTATCGGTCTTCTCGCTCCCCATGCAGCCAGTATGCTGGTTGGACCTCATCATCGCCGTGCCATTGTTGTCTCCGCTATGCTTGGAGCTGTATTGCTGGCTGCATCTGATTTGCTGGGAAGGATCGTCATGATCCCGAAAGATATTCCGGCGGGGGTAGTGGTGGCGTTGCTAGGCTCGCCATATCTGTTCTTGCTGATGTTCCGTTCGAATCGTTCCTCACAATAGACGTAGGCAAATACTTGCCAAATACAAAGATCTCCAACATGATGAAAGTAGAACAGGCTGATTCTGGCAATCAGCTTGTCTACTTTTTCTTGCTATTTCCGGTGATAGAAGGATGTGAGTCTGTTGACGATTAATCAAGATTATCCTGGCTTTTTGATGACCGCCTTTCGCAAACAGCGATTGAACAATTTTCACCTGCGTCAGGTGGAGGTAAACACCCATGTCCTTTGCTATGTGGCAGAAGGAAGTGCAGAGATTACGGTTGATGGTCAAAAGCAGCTGCTCGACGCCGGAAAGCTCTTGTTGTTGCACCCGACGACGAAGATAGAAGAACTGAGGTGTCAATCAGGACCGTTGCACATATACAGGCTGCATTACGTGGAAGCGAGACGCAATCAGCACGAGAGCGCTCCTGAGAGGAAAGAAGTCAAGGTTTTGACTGTCTCTACTCCTGCCTCATTTCTGACGGTATTGGAGGAGCTCTCGCAATTGACACGGCAGCGGGACTACTCTTCTTTTTTGCGGAGCCAAGCGCTGCTCTATGAGCTGCTTGGTACTGTTCATGATGAACAGAAAAAGAAAGAGGAAAAGGGCATTGGAGCGATTGAGGAGACCATCGCTTACATGCAAAAACACTACCGTGAGTCACTGGAATTGGGAAGCTTGCCGAAACTGGCGGGGTTGACCCCCAGCTCTTATTGCCGTGCTTTTAAACGTGCGACGGGAATGACACCTGGGGAGTATTTAACTGGGCTGCGGATGGAGCATGCCAAGGAGCTGCTTGCCCATTCCGGAGGAAGCGTGAAGGATGTAGCTCGTAACGTTGGTTATGCCGATGAGCTGTATTTTAGTAGACTCTTCAAAAAACGCGAAGGATTGTCGCCGCAAATTTATATGAAGCAAGGTGACCAGCGGGTAGTCGTGGTCAGCAAGCTGTTTTTGCAGGATCATTTTCTTGCGATGGGCATTCAGCCGATTGCTGCGCCCTCCTTCCCGAACTATTTTGAAACGAGGACGGGCTTTCCTTCTTATTTGCAGCAAAAGCTGCGCGGGACAAAAGCACTGAATGCAGAGAAGTTAATCGATCCGAAAGAAATTTTGACTTTATCGCCTGATGTGATTGTCAGAATGAATTTTTTCCACAATCGGGAGGCAGGAGACTGGGAGAAAATAAAAGGAACAGTTTCCTTTGACCGCTATCCGAACTGGATAGACTACCAAACCAGATTGGCAACGCTCTTCAGAAAAGAGAGTCAGGCAGAGAAAATCATCAAGCACATCGACAAAGTGGAAAAACAAGCAAGAGATGCGCTGTTGCCAGTTACACGCATGGGTGAATGGACGATGATTCGCGTCCTTGCGGATGAGGTGCGCCTGTATGGTGTTGAGGGGCACGCCCTCGCTGACTTGTTTTATCACAAGCTTGGATTTGCGCCTGATCCGAATGTGACCCACGCAGCCTATAAACCACATGCGCTCAACGATCTGATCGAATTGAACCCGGAGCGAATCATCGTGTTCTGGAGCGAACGGGAGCATGTGGCAGCGCTGTGGAACAATCCGCTGTGGAGAGACTTGCGTGCGGTACGGGAAAACAAAGTGTACCATCCAGCCAATCACGAATGGGACCCATGGGGACCTTTTGGCAGAGAGCATACGATTCAAAGGAGCACAGCGTATTTTCTCCAGGCCGAACAGGGGTAATCTGGTCCATGGCAATTAGACAATGACGTCCATAGAAAAGTAAGAGGAGTCTCTATATACTATCAATTGATAATTGTTATCACTAAGTTGATAAGCAGAAGTGGGGGCATTCTCGATATGAAAAGTAAGACCAGTTTACGTACCATGCGCCACATCATGACCAGCTTCTTCGCGCTGTGCTTACTGGTTGTCCTTGCCGGTTGTGGAGGCAATGCCAATCAAGCTCAACAGACGCCAGCTGCATCGGGAACGACGACTGAGGCTACTCCAGCACCAGCCGATTCTAATGAAGTACGTGAAGTGAAACACGCAATGGGCACCACTCCAATTAAAGGAACACCAAAACGCGTGGTTATTTTGACTAATGAAGGTACCGAAGCGTTGCTTACACTTGGCGTCAAGCCAATCGCTGCTGTACAGTCCTGGGATGAAGATCCTTGGTATTCTCACATCAAAGATGAGATGACAGGTGTAGAAGTGTTGGGCTTCGAAGACCAGCCGAATCTCGAAGCGATTGTAGGCCTGAGCCCTGATTTGATCATCGGGAACAAAGTACGTCATGAAAAGATTTACGATCAACTGTCCAAAATCGCTCCAACCGTATTCTCAGAAGAGCTGTCCGGTAGATGGAAAAGCAACTTCATGCTTTATGCAGAAGCACTGAACAAGAAGGCGGAAGGCGAGCAAGTCATGAAAGAATTCGACGACCGTGTAGCAGCTGCAAAAGCAAAGCTGGGTTCTAAAGCTTCTACGAAAGTATCCGTTGCGAAATTCTCCAAAAAAGGCGTACAAATCTATCAAAAAGATACCTTTAGCGGTGTGATGCTCGATCAGCTCGGACTCGCACGTCCAGCTTCCCAGGACGTAAACAACTTTGCAGAAATGATCAGCGAAGAAGGTATGTCCGCTATGGATGGGGATATCCTGTTCTACTGGGTAACGGAGCCAACGAAAGAATCGAAAGACGTTGCGAACAACGCGAAAAAATGGATGGAAAGTCCAGTCTTCAAATCTCTGAATGTGACAAAAAACAATCAGGTTTACCAAGTAGACGAAACCGTTTGGAACAAAGCAGGCGGTATCAAGGCAGCGAATTTGCTGCTCGAAGATATCATGAAGCGCCTTGATGTGAAGTAAGTAGAATAAGGCGTCAAAGCGAGAGACCTCATCAGAAGTATGGATGGGGTCTTTTCTTGGCATAATATGGGTGTACCGCTTAGTTCATGCGCCCTAAATTTTCCATTCATTTATTCAGCCATGACATTTGTCATATCCTCGACTTGACGTTTATGACTACAGCGGTCAGACGCTATTTTCTACAATAAAGATAGAATATTGCGTCCGGCGAATTCTATGGCCCTGTACGCTTCGATCGAGGAGGAAACAATTGATGCATCAAGCCAACATTGCCGAGTTAAAAAAGAATGTTGCCCCCTTTGAAAAATCAGAGATGAAAAAGAGTATCCGACAGCTGATTAATACGCTGGTTCCGCTGATTCTGCTCTGGTACGGTGCTTATCTCAGTCTGTCCGTGTCCTATTGGCTCACGCTGCCTATCGTCATTGTCGCGGCTGGCTTCGTCATCCGTACCTTCATCATTTGCCACGATTGCTGCCACCAATCCTTTTTCAAAAAACGTCTGGCGAATGACATCGTGGGGACAATTACTGGTGTACTTACCCTCGTTCCGTATGAACAGTGGAAAAATAGTCACAATATTCACCATGCAACGAGCAGCAACCTCGACAAACGGGGCGTAGGCGATCTGTGGATGATGACTGTTAATGAATATCTCGAAGCTCCAATTTGGCATAAAATTGCTTATCGGCTGTATCGTAATCCGATCGTTATGTTTGGTTTGGGTCCTATTTTTGTCTTTTTGCTCCAATATCGTTTTAATGTAAAGCGAGCTCGCCGCAAAGAGCGGTTGAATACGTACTTAACGAATGTGCTGCTGGTCGGTCTTTATGCGCTCTTAATCTGGGCGGTTGGCTGGCAAGCATTCCTGCTGATTCAAGGTCCGATCTTTTTTGTCTCGGGATTGTTTGGGATTTGGCTGTTTTATGTGCAGCATACGTATGAGGATTCGTACTTTGAGAACGAAGAAGAGTGGAGCTACGTGAAAGCAGCAGTAGAAGGAAGCTCCTACTATAAGCTGCCGAAGGCTTTGCAATGGATCACAGGCAATATTGGCTTTCACCACGTCCATCATTTAAGCCCACGCGTACCGAATTACAACTTGGAAAAAGCACATAATGAGACACCGCCGCTTCATATGGCGACAACGATTACACTGGCGTCCAGCCTGCAGTGCCTGCGGTTTCATTTATGGGATGAAAGCAACAAGCGCTTTGTGAGCTTCAAAGGCATCAAGCGATTGGCTGCTGATCGATCAGAAGCGATCATGGATGCACTCCAAGGCTCCAAACCGAGCTTGGAAGGAAAATAAGCCTGCCATAAACCTTTGAATTCCGATACACTTGAGAGAGTGGCGAAGAAAAGGTGGGCAAGTATGCAGAAGCAGAAGTGGTATCACATTCTTCAAAAAAATACGGGCTTGAGCCCTTATGTGTGGGTTGTCTTCTACATCCTGCCATTCTATTTCATCTTCCGGTCATCCTCGACGTACGAAGCGGTGATCGGAATCATCATGATCATTCTGTTTTTCATTTGTTATGTATTCTCCTTTCTGTCAAAGGGCTGGCTGATTTACTTTTGGACGAGTGTGCAGATCATCATATCCATCGCCATGACCTTGATGTTCGGCTATGTGTATTTCTCGCTCTTCTTGGCGTTTTTTATCGGGAATATCGAGAACAGAATCGGCTTTGTTACGCTGTACACGGTTCATTTGATTAGCACCACCATATCGGTCAACATCGGATTTTTTACCAAAAACGCGCAATTGATCGGTCAGCTTCCATTTGTTTTGGTTAGCATGATAGCTGTCATTCTCTTGCCCGTAACCACGTACAACTGGAATAAGCGAGAGAAGCTGCAGGGAGAGTTGGAGCATGCGAACAAGCGAATATCAGAGCTGGTCAAGCTCGAGGAGCGCCAACGCATTGCCCGGGACTTGCACGATACGTTGGGGCAGAAGCTCTCCCTAATTGGGTTGAAAAGCGATTTGGCGAACAAGCTGATCAACAAAAATCCTGCTCTGGCGAGAACAGAGCTGGAGGAAATCAGGCAGACAGCACGAATCGCTTTGAAAGAAGTACGGGAAATGGTCACGCAAATGCGTGGGACGCGGCTAGAGGATGAGATGTTTCGGATCAAACAAATTTTCAAGGCAGCGGAAATTGAATTCGTGCTGGAAGGCGACACGAATCTGACCAATACTTCGCTGATGACGGAAAACGTGTTGTGCATGTGCCTGAAAGAAGCGGTCAACAATATTGTGAAGCATAGCAATGCCACTGTCTGCTCCATTGTCATCGAACCCACTCGTACCGATCTTGTCGTAAGGGTAACGGATAATGGGATCGGAATGGCGGAGGAATTGGTCTACCGAGGCAACGGTTTGCGCGGGATGAAGGAACGGCTGGAATTTGTCAACGGAAGCATGGAAATCCAGTCTTCCGTGTCCGGAACACAGCTAGTGATTCGGGTACCCAATGTCTTCAAACAACCGGAACAGGAGGCGGGAGGATGATTCGCATTGTCATTGCAGAGGATCAGCGGATGCTTTTAGGAGCCCTTGCTTCCCTGCTCGATTTGGAAGAGGATATGAAGGTTGTCGGGCGAGCCAGTAACGGTGAGGATGCCGTCAAGCTCGTGCATCAGCATCAGCCCGACATTTGCATTATGGATATCGAAATGCCAGTCAAAAGCGGATTGGACGCTGCCGAGGAATTGAAAGGTAGCGGCTGCAAGGTGATGATTCTAACGACCTTTGCTCGCCCAGGTTACTTCGAACGAGCGCTGAAGGCAGGTGCAAACGGCTACTTGCTCAAGGACAGTCCGAGCGAAGAGTTGGCCAGCTCGATTCGCAGCATAATGGCGGGGCGACGGATCTACGCCCCTGAGCTGGTGGATGAGGCATACGGACAGGAGAATCCGCTGACGGTGCGGGAAAAGGAAGTCCTGGTCTTGATCGCTGACGGGAAGAACACCAAGGAGATTGCCAGTCAGTTGTACATTACGACAGGCACTGTGAGAAATTACATCTCTGTCATTCTCGACAAGCTCGGTGTGAGCAATCGAATTGAAGCGATTATGCATTCCAAGGAAAAAGGCTGGTTTAAGTAGTGGACCAGCTAGAGGAGGCCCTTTCTGTTTTGGCAGGAAGGGTTTCTTTTTTTATCATTTTAGCCAAGAAGACTCCCACCTCAAGGAACGTGAAGGTGCGACAGCACCAGTGAGTAGGCGGGAGATGAATGGCTTCGGACAAGGGATGACTATATGTCATCTCAATTGTCCGACATCTTTAAACCTTTCCGTATCAGCTCATAGACTGCTCCTGCAAATGATGAAATGTAGTTTTCTTTTTGGTACTTCTCTATAGCTTCTATCAACTCTTTAGGGAACTTGATAAGCTTTGGAATTCGACTCATTTTTTCACCTCTAACAAATATGCTTGATGTATGCTAAGTAAAAAGTATATACTAAGTATATGCGGAAGAGAGGCGAAAATCAAATGTTGGTGAATAAAGCATTTAAGTTTCGTATCTATCCAACTCAAGAGCAAGTGACACTCATCAACAAGACAATCGGATGCGCTCGTTTTGTATTCAATCATTTTTTGGCAAAGTGGAACGATATATACAAGGAAACAAGTAAGGGTTTGTCCTATAAGGAATGTTCTGCTCAATTGCCTTCACTAAAAGAAGAATACATATGGCTAAAAGAAGTAGATTCTATTGCTGTACAGTCTTCTGTTAAAAATCTAGCAGATGCTTATTCTCGTTTTTTCAAAAAACAGAATGATACCCCACAATTCAAAGGGAAGAAGAATAGAGTTCAGTCCTACACCACAAAACATACGAAAGGAAACATCGCTGTATTCGATAAGTATATCAAGCTCCCTAAACTTGGACTTGTTAAATACGCCAAGAGTCGTGAGGTAGATGGGCGAATCATTAACGCTACGGTTAGACGTAATCCGTCAGGTAAATACTTCGTGTCTATACTTGTAGAAGTTGAGGTTCAGACCTTGCCTAGAGCTAATAAAGAAGTTGGAATTGATGTCGGCTTGAAGGATTTCGCTATTCTCTCTACGGGTAAAGTGTTTGAAAATCCTAAGTTCTTGCGAAAGATGGAAACAAAGCTCATTCGTGAGCAACGTACAATGTCAAGACGAACCAAAGGAGGTTCTAACTGGAACAAACAACGCATTAAAGTAGCAAGAATCTATGAGCGTATTACGAATGCAAGGACAGATTACTTGCAAAAGATTTCAACGTATGTTGTTAAAAACCACGACATCATAGCGATTGAGGATTTGCAGGTATCTAACATGTTAAAGAATAGCAAGTTAGCTAAAGCAATCAGTGAAGTTTCTTGGTATCAATTCAGAACGATGCTTGAGTACAAAGCGAATTGGTATGGTCGAACTGTAGTTACAGTAGGCAAGACGTTCGCTTCTTCTCAACTATGCTCAAATTGTGGATACCAAAACAAGGACGTTAAAAATCTTAACCTACGTGAATGGAATTGCTCTGAGTGTGGAGCGCATCACGATAGGGATATTAACGCAAGTCGAAACATTCTTGCTGAAGGCAAAAGACTATTGTCTGCATAATCGCAGTAACCGTAGGGATTACGGGGATAGCCTACTCAATTAGAAGCCGCTAGGTTTCCGTACGTAGGAATCTCCCACCTCTAAATGTAAGCGTAGGTGGGAGTAGTTCAAGGGGTTATGATTAATGATCTGGTATATTTAGTATGATTTCATCCACGATAGTATATGAATGCTACTAGCATATTTTTTATAGTTTCCATCGTTATGATAAAGGGAGGCTTAAAGTGAATCTAGAAACCGATGATCCAAAACAAGTTGTTTTACAGGTTGGAGGGGTATTAAAAAAAATTCGTAAAGAGAAGCATTTGAGCCTGGAAGATTTATCAGAATTATCCGGTGTGAGCAAGCTGACACTTGGAAATATTGAGCGTGGAGAAACCAACCCAACAATCGGGATGCTGTGGAAAATTTCGAAATGCTTATCGATACCACTCTTGGCGCTATTCTCAACGGAAAACAGTGTGAATCTGTCCAGAGCTGGGAAGGGACTCAGAATTGCTGGGGATAATAAGGATTGGGTCATTGAGCCAATCTTTCAAAACGTAAGTAATGAAATGGAAACGTATAGAGCTTATTTACAACCGAATAGCTCGTACTATCCAGAGAAGCATCACCACAATACAACGGAAATTGCGACAGTAATGTCAGGAACCCTTTCCATTCATGTCAATAATGAGTCATACGTCTTGAATCAATATGATTCGATTAGTTTTTGTGCAGATGGCACGCATTCATATATAAATCAGTCCGACGATCTTGTTGTGCTCCATATTATATTGAAATACGGGGTCTAATAATCAATCCCCTGTTATTCTCATAGACTACCACGACTATGACCCTTTATCGACAGAATGGTTGCTAGAGGGTTATTTTTTGTTGTGATTTATGAGAGAGGATCGATATTGGACAATCGTCATATATTATAGTATATTTTTTGGTTAAATGTATATTATAATATACTTTTTGTTCCGGTCTCGAATGAAGGAGGGAAAATGATGAGCACTCAAGATATAAAATCAAAGACAAGTGTTACTAGATCAGCGGCTTGGGTGGCTATTGTAGGTATTATATTTATTGCAGTCAATTTACGGGCTCCGTTAACCTCGGTGGGGCCTCTAGTTGGTCTTATTAGGGACGATGTACATATTTCGAATACGCTGGCAGGTATGATTACCACGTTGCCCCTATTAGCCTTTGCACTTATTTCTCCTCTTGTTCCTAAATTAGGACGAAAATTTGGAGTAGAAGGAATGATTCTAATTTCCATCATCCTTCTTACTTTTGGGATTTTTTTGCGTTCTCTCCCAGGAATCGCTACTTTATATATCGGTACTGCTGTTCTTGGATTGGCAATTTCCGTTTCGAATGTATTGTTGCCTAGCCTTATTAAGCGAGAGTTTCCTAGACGAATTGGTTTAATGACTGGTGTATATTCCATTTCTATGAATTTATTAGGGGCAATAGCATCTGGTATTAGTGTTCCCATTGCAGTTGGATTAGGAGTTGGATGGCAAGGGGCATTGGGAATATGGGGCATTCTTAGTTTGGTATCTGTATTATTTTGGCTACCTCAAATGAAACGCCGCAATAGGGAAACAGCCACCGGTCAAAATCAATCGGCCGATAGCAGTGTGAATTTATGGCGTTCCGCACTAGCGTGGCAAGTAACCTTGTTTATGGGACTCCAATCCATGATTTTCTATGTACTTATCACATGGCTACCTGAAATCTTAAAACAGCAAGGAACAAGTTCAGATCAATCTGGTTGGTTACTTTCCATTATGCAGTTAGCCTTGCTTCCATTTACTTTTGTCGTTCCGATTATCGCAGGGCGTATGTCCAGTCAACGCTCTTTAGTTACGATTACGGCCATCTTGCTTTTAATGGGGACTCTTGGATTACTTTACGGAAACGCGAATTTCATTGTTTGGTGGATCATCCTGCTCGGAATTGGTGGAGGTTTTGCATTTAGTTTATCGATGATGTTTTTTGGCTTGCGTACAGAGAATGCTCAACAGGCTGCAGAGCTGTCCGGTATGGCTCAATCAGTTGGCTACCTACTTGCTGCAATAGGCCCGACCCTCTTCGGATATCTGCATGATGTAACGGATAGCTGGACTGTTCCACTTCTACTTTTGGTTTGTGCGTCAATCTTTCTCTTTATATTTGGTCTAGGTGCAGCTAGAAATCGCTATGTTGGTTCAAAAGCACCGATTCCACCGAGACCAATACCGCCAAAAGCGATGTAAGCAAACTTAGATACGCTTCCTTCTCCAAAACGCGTCGTGAAGCGGCATGCTCTTCGGAACAGGAGCCCTCGGCCTATGGCCAAAAAGAAAAGAAACAAGCTGATGTCGATTGAGTTTCGACGTCAGCTTGTAGATGAGATGATGCCATGTGTCTATCTATTATGAATGCAGTTACCTAATTGGTTAGTTTTTCCTATAGGTGCTTGATCAGGTTCATTGTTCCCGTTGATCTGATAACGATCCATCCGTCAGGAATAGGCGAGCCTAGCATCACCCATACCTCTTGCCCAGAAGAAGCGTTGTTAAGATTTTTAATCAAGTTCATATTTCCAGAACTTCTGATCACAGCCCATCCAGTTGGAATGGGGGAGCCGAGCATAACCCAAACTTCGTAACCAGCAGGGGCCTTGTTTACATCCTTAATCAGGTTCATAGTACCAGTACTTCTGATTACGACCCAACCGCTTGGAATAGGGGAGCCGAGCATTACCCAGACTTCCTGGCCAAATGCGGCATTTTTGATTATTGTTTTTTCGGAGGCTGGCGCCTTCTCCTGTAAAGGTAGAGATGCCCCGTGGGCTTCTGCGGCTAAACATGGTACAGCGACAACTGAGCTTAATGTCAGGATGATCAAGGCTTTTTTAAACATGAACATCAACCTTTCATGACAGTGGTAATGTAGCTCTGAAACGCTCATCGAGTGGATGCCAGATGTTTAGGTACTCTATACAGAATAATGAGATGGATTTCATCGCCCCTCCCAAAAAACTTCCTATATATACCATTTTATAGGATGATCACTTTTTTTACTTTAGGAGATATTGTCGAATGGTAGACAAAGTAGACGACATGTTTGCACAATACACGATTGGTTAAAGGAACGAAAGCGAATCGCTCTGACACTAGAAAGAGCGACGAGCATGGCAAAAGATGATTATGCGATTGGACTGGACTTGGGTGGGACCAAAATCTTGGTTGGTTTCATTGATCATACAGGCAGGATAATCGCACAAAAGCAGCTGTCGACCTTAGCGGAAGAGGGAGAAAAGGCAGTGGTCGAAAGGGTGCTGTCTGCTCCAAGATTAGGAGGGACAACTTGCGACGTTTTTGGGACGAGGCGTAAAACGGTAATGGATCAAACGGCATTTGGGGAACCCCGAACGGCCGTTTTTTCTTTGGGCCAAAAATAAAAAACCTCTCCTTTATCAGGAGAGGTGATGGAGACATTAGAAGGATTGCGAAGCTTTTGGATTCGCACCGTATTGGTTGTCTTCTTTGCTGTCTTGGCACAAGAAAACGAGTAAAATAATTGCACCGACCAAAGGAACAAACGAGAGAAGGATCCACCAACCGCTTCTTCCTGTATCGTGCAATCGGCGAGCGGTTACGCTCAAACTAGGCAGTAATACTGCCAGTGAGTAGATCATACCCAAAACAGATGCTGTACCAATTAATGAGTCTACGAGAGCAATTACCAAAGATACGATGATGTTGAACAAAGTGAACATCCAATATTCTTGACGTCTAGCTCTTCCTGCAAAAGCGACGTATTGTTTCAACACGCTTGTATACCAATGCATGATAATTTCCCCCTTTCTGCTAAATTTTGACACACTTCGATATTTTACCACTAAACCCAGTGGATTAGAACCATATTTCGTTAAGTTTATCTGATGCTATTGAATCATTTTTTGATAGGACAAAAGTAATAGGTATTTATGAACGAGATGGAGGAAAAAGTAAGAACGAACGAGTTTTGGATACCACAGGGGGAAATGACTCTTGGAACAAAAAACGGAACAAAACGTTACGCTGCATGGCTTCAATAATTTGACCAAGTCACTCAGCTTCAACATGTACGACATCTGTTACACAAAAACAAAAGCGGAACGGGAAGCGTATATCGAATACATAGATGAACAATATAATGCCGAGCGTTTGACGAATATCCTGAAAAACGTGTCGGATATTATCGGCGCACATATATTGAATGTCGCCCAACAAGATTATGTACCACAAGGTGCGAGCGTCACGGTTCTTGTATCCGAGGGGCCAGTCGTAGAAGTCCCTACTGAATCTTATGAGGAATCCCCCGGACCTTTGCCTGAAAATGTGGTGCTGCAATTGGACAAGAGCCATATTACGGTGCATACGTACCCAGAGTACCATCCAACAGAGGGTATCAGTACATTCCGGGCCGATATTGACGTGTCGACCTGTGGCGAAATTTCTCCGCTCAAAGCACTCAATTATTTAATTCGTTCGTTTGATACAGACTTGATGACAATTGATTACAAGGTGCGCGGTTTTACCCGGGATATTCATGGATATAAGCTGTTTATCGATCACGACATCAGTTCGATCCAAAATTATATTCCCGAGGAAATTAAGGAATTGTTCCATATGATTGATGTGAATGTGTACCAAGATAATATTTTCCATACCAAATGTAAACGCAGGCAATTTGATCTGAACAATTATTTGTTTGGATACACGAAGGATAGGCTGACACCAGAGGAGCAGGAGGATATTACGAAGCAATTGCAAATAGAGATGGACGAGATTTACTATGGGAAAAATTTTGTGAATTAAAGAGGAAGCCTTCTCTCAGATTGAGGAAGCTTTTTTCGTAGCTGTAGTGGGGGAAAGAAGCGCATTTCCAGTCTACGCTTCGGCCTACGCCCCGCAAGAGGGGATTCACTGTTCGCTCCGAAATGAATGGCGGGAGCGCTTCAAACGTAGATAGTTTCGAGGAAGTATCTCATAAGTGAAGCTGAAATTCCCCGCCATTCATTTCGGAGCTGGGTTGGGCTCCAGAGGCGCTTGGACTGGAAATGCGCTTCTTTCTACGCAGCTTAAGAAGCTCTGAAATATGAATCGAGATCTCTAAAATCGAAATAATTCCTACAGACTACACCAGAAGATGAAGCAAAAGATCATCTACTTCAAGAGACTTCCAGACATAACTGAGAAAAAGGTCTAACCATCGAAATGATCCTCTGCTGTTCGAAAGTCATGGCACATGTTTGGAAGGAGACCGCCCGAACGAAGAGAGGATATAGGCGACTGGAAAACATGTGTCATGGCTTCCCCCGACCTCAACAGTTGGAGGACATCGTTCTTTTATCTTCTCGAAGAGTTGGGTTAAGATAGTAGGCCCGAATCTCCTCCAGCGTTTTTCTAGCAGGCTGCACGAATTCGCGGTCCCAGTCTTCCGGAGGGGAATCCAGCGAAATGCCCTTTTCCTGCAAGGTTCGAAACAGCTCCTTATCCGCTTGTGTAGGTATCCACCACGTGTAGACGGGATTCGTTTTGCCATTGAGCAAGGATTCGAACATAAATTTTACATAGGTAGCTGTAGAGAGTTCGCCGTAATTGACGTCGAATTCAGGCCCGGGAGCCGGATAATCCTCTGGATAGCGGAACGGACCAAAGTGAATGGAAATACCGAGAAAGCCGACAGGTGGAATGTTGTTTCCATACCCCGGAAGAGTGAACGGCAAATCGGCTGCGAAGTGCAGGCGAATCATGACAGAGTTGATGAATTGCCGTTCGAAGAAACTTTCTTTTTGCCAAATGCCGAGTTCTCGCGAAAGAGTATCCCAGTGAATAATGGACGTATTGTGTGCGAGCCAAAAAGAGGAAGACATCTGTTCAAACGTTTTGTAAAATTCCTCGTCGTGATCATGAAACGGATCAAGCATGTCGAACAGGCTGAAGCATCCGTGTTTTCTCCTCCATTTTTGCGCGATGATCAGAAAATCAATCAATCGTTGGATTCGCAGCTCAGGGCTTCTCTCATTATTGGCAAACAGATACGTAGCTTCTATTAAATCGGCAGTGAAGTTGCCGTTAACAAAATCCCAGTAATTGATTTCACCAGCTTCTACGCGTTCTTCATTAATCCGTTTCGTATCCGTTTCCCATCGCGCAAAGGTGGTGACATCAATGCCGAAATAAAGCTCAGGCAAGAGGTCGCCCAAAATATGGAAGCGGTAAGGGCTGGACTGCTGGAACCAAGTTTTGATGAAGTCCAGGCGAGAAGAGGGAGACAAGACAGCGGCCCGCTCCACATAGTTCGTTTTAGCAACGGTTGACTCGAATTCTTCAACGGATGAGGCAATCGCCACGAAAGGGGCTGCTGAGGTTAGGAAGTCCACGCCGTCTTCGTCGCTGTCGTATTGCACAATGATTTGCTGGAAGCTTGCCTCAGCAAAAGGGGATAACATGAGCTGATTCCAACGGTGCGCGGTTGTATCGTCAATGGCGCCGATGACGACGACGGGTTTATCTGGTTCCCCGCGAAAAGAAATAGAGGCACCGTTTTGGACGACGATCTTGTTTTGACACCGTACGTTGATGGATGTACCTGCTTCAAAACTGATGGAAGTCCCAGCAGCTATGATGACATCCTCTGGTCCGATCATGTACGGCCCATTTTCTTCGGAAAATTCCTCCGACTGATTGATGATCCCCGATAGGCGCTTGTACTTATCTACGTGCAGTTGATAGGTGTGCTGAGGGTCTGGATCAGGCCCAATCGTCAGCTGCACGTAGTAAAGACCATCTTCCTCCGGAAAAAACGGAAGGATGATGGGGGCGTTTGGACTATATTCAGCTTCTGCAAGTTTTGTTCGATGGATGTCATAGATTCTGATGGTAGTCAAAGGATGCGTCAGGTTATTGATATGGATTTCAATAGCGTCTGTAGAAGCAAGAAAGAGCTTGTACATCTCCACCTTGGGTTCAAGGTTAGGAGAAGCTTTTCGGATTCGTTTGTCCGTTTCCAAAATCGATGTATACGTGCTGACGGTCATGTAAAACAGGCTCCTATCAAAATGGTATAGGCATAATGGAATGGTTTACTAGTAATTGACGCCTGAATATAGAAAAAGTTTTGAGCTTTGCGGGGTCTTTTGATCTAGAAAATAAGAAAAAGGATAGGGGTCAGGTGATTTCTGACGATCCTATCCTTTTTCTTATGGGAGATGTTCTTTATTTTCCGCCAGCCTGTGTGAGTATTTCCATCATTTCTTTGTAGCCTTACTCACGATCAGCCGCAGGGGTGCGGCCTTTCCTATCGGTGGCGTCAATATCCGCGCCATCTGTTAGCGCCGCTTAAGATGGCGATCGTCATAAGACCGATACGCAGTATAGCGAGCCCACACCTTTTTTTGATTTGGATGCCTGCATCACACGAAGAGGTAGTTCACAAAGACTACTCCACTGTCAGCTCGGCAGAAGATTTACCAGCCCAATCGCCGACAGGTGTTACTGTGTATGTGGTACCTGCTTTCAGTTTACCATCTTGCTGGATGTCAAATACGCCTGTGGTACCTTTGCGGCTGGAATATTTGTACGTCGCCAGCAGTTTTTCTCCATCTGCACTAGTGAGTTCTACGCTGCGTCCGGAGAACAGCTCGTCTCCCGGGTCCTCTGTCAGGGAAACGGTGATAGAAGTTTCACTAACTGCTTTGGCTTCGCTGATTTCAAGCGGAGCGATTTCTTTTGCGACGAAGGTTGGATTCGCGATATTCGCCCAGTCGGAGGTAATGGTGAACGTAACGCCCGGAGTCAGGACTTGGCCTTCTGGCAGACGGAATTTAATTTCTTGTTTGCCGTCTGTTGATTGTGTGAAAGGCACGTATTTCGCTACGATTGGTTGTCCGCCTTCTGGTGTAATGGTCACTTGTCTTGCTTGCATGGAAGAAATGATTTGATACGTTTTGCCGTTTGCACCGTTGTTTTGATCCAGCACCAATGCATTTGCACCGCGCCCTCCGCTGTAGGCGGAGATGACATATCCATAATCGATGACACCGTTTGCTTGCAGGGACTCGACTTCAAACGTATCGTTTGTTACTTGGCGCACTTCTGTCATGTTGATCTTGGTTGCGTTGCCCGCGAATGTGCCCGCCTTTTTCCCTTTGTATGTCAGGCTGTAGGTGATTCCTGGCTTTTGAACAGAGGTTGGCACGATGTAGGTATGGGTAGAACCTGTTTTCAGACGTGGCATATTGGTCAGTGTCAGTCCATCGCTAAAGACAAAGTCTTCTTTTGCTTTGGCAAATACTTCATTTTCTGCGGTCAACGGAGCATCGAACGTCACAATCAATGTAATTTCGTTCAAGGCGTGTACGCTGGTGATGGTCGCTTTATCAGAAGGGATTGCCTGGCGAGCCACATTCAACAGATAAGCCGCTTCACCGCGAGTAACGGTGCTGTCAGCGGAGAAGAAGCGTTCCGCCCAGTAGTTAACCGACTTCACATCACGCTTGAGCGCCTTTGCGACGATTTGTGCGAATTCAGCATCTGTCACGGTTCCACGTGGATCAAAATGGCCATCTTTTGCTTGCATGATATCGAGGGATACCAGATCTACCGCGTATTTATAGAACCAGTCATTTGCTTTCACATCCGTAAACGTTACGAATTTATCTGTTTTGCCGCCTTGCAAGCCAAAGGTGTGTGCGACCATTTTTGCCAGCTCGGCACGCGTAACCTGATTATGAATGTTACTGCCTTGCATGACTTTCAGCTTGGAGAGTTCAGTAACGGCTTGTTGAATTTCTTGAGCACTCAGGGGAGTGGAAGCTGCTTGCACGTTCAATGCAGCGTAAGGAAGGGATGCTGTGCCCATAATAGTTGCAAGCATCATGATCGCGATTTTATTGGAAAGCTTTTTCATCAGTTGGTCCTCCTTTAGATCAATTGAGTGGGTGTTGCTTGATTATCTGTAGGATAGTCGAGAGACCTAAACTGCCAAGAAACAAGAGATTAACAGAATCTAAAAAAGTTCTTAAAAAAAGATAAACTGACCTCTATCGAAGCCTGGACATGGAGGAGCGACCGCGCTTTAGCGGAAAGGGATTTGACTTTCTTACACGTAAAAAAACCTCCAGCTTTGACGTGGAGCGGAATATCCGTCCTCGTTTTCGCTGAAGGTTTTTGTGATGGTCATGGTATTCACGCTTAGACAGTAAATCGGTAACCGGCACCCCAGACCGTCTCGATGTACTGCGGATTGGACGGATCGACTTCGATCTTTTCCCGCAGCTTGCGAATGTGCACCGTAACAGTCGCGATATCTCCGCTGGAATCCATGCCCCAGATTCGTTCGAACAGCTCATTTTTGTTAAAAACCCGATTCGGGTGGGTCGCTAAAAATTCAAGCAGAGTGAATTCTCTTGTCGTGAAAATAACTTCCTGATTGCGTACATAGACTCGTCGGGATACTTTGTCGATGACGAGACCGCAAATGTGAATCTCTGCGTTCGTTGGTTGAGGCTGTCGGGCTGTCAAACGCTCGTATCTTGTCAGATGGGCTTTGGCTCTGGCTACTAATTCGCTTGGGCTAAATGGCTTTGTAATATAGTCATCGGCACCGAGATTAAAGGCACGGATTTTATCGATCTCTTCTTTTTTGGCGGAGACGATCAGGATCGGCACTTCCTTGACTTGCCTGATCTGGCTGCACAATTCGAAGCCGTCCATGCCCGGAAGCTGCAAATCAACGATGATCAAACTGTAGTCGCCATTGATGGCAAGCGGCAAGCCTTCGCTGCCAGAGTGGCATAAATCGACCTGAAAGCCGTTCAGTTCAAAATAATCCCGCTCCAGCTGAGCGATGGTCGTCTCATCTTCAATGATGAGGATACGTGAAGACATGGGAATGTGCACCTCCTATTGTTTGTGGGTACGTTTTAGCGTAAAGAACACGCTGGTACCTACGCCTTGCTTGCTCTCCACCCAAATTTTTCCGCCGTGACCCTCGACGATCTGGCGCGCGATGGACAGTCCCAGACCGCTACCGCCCGTAGAAGAATTACGGGATTGCTCCACCCGATAAAAGCGCTCGAACAGGTGGGGAATGGCTTCTAGCGGGATACCGATGCCGTTGTCTTTTATTTCAATCGTGGCCCAATGAGCGTCAGCTTGAACCGAGATGCAGATGACTTTTTCAGGTTTATCCATGTATTTTTGCGAGTTGCCAATGATGTTTAAGACGGTGCGCTTGATTTTTTCCAGATCGGCGATGACCAGGGTACCTTCTGCTGTGCGTTGATTCCACTGAATCGCGATGCCCTTCTTTTCCAGATCGTAGTGTAGTTCGTCGATGCAATCATCCAAAAACCGCACGATATCTACATGTTCAAACGTAAAGGGTACTTGTTTCAGATCGAGCTTGGAGTAGAGAAACAGCTCATCGACGAGCATGTCGAGGTCTACTGCTTTGGAATAAATAATGTTAACGTACTTGTCCATTTTCTCCGGGGTATCAGCTACCCCATCGCGGATTCCCTCGATGTAGCCTTTGATATTGGTAATCGGCGTACGCAAATCATGCGAGATGTTGGAGATCAATTCTTTGCGGCTTTCTTCGTCCGCAAGGCGCAGCCGCACTGATTCCTGCAATCGTTTGCGCATGTTTTCGAACGCTTCGTTCAGTTGTCCAATCTCGTCCTTCGTTTGCAGATGGAGCTCAAAGTCCAGATTGCCTTCCTTGATATTCTCAGCCGAATTGCGCAGTAGATCGAGCGGCTTGACGACGCTGCGGGTAATCCAGCGGTACAACAAGACGTTTGCAATGACAATGACGCCGAGGAGGAGGAACACGAGAATCGGCAGCAGTTTGCGGATAACCTCACCAAATGGACTGCGCTCGCGGATCACAAAGACACTGCCTTTTGCGCCATCCGAAAACTTGAAGTCAAATTTGGCATACGCATAAAATCTTTCACCGATGTTGAACGTATTGCGAATCTGGTTGTTGTTCAAGTCATAGGGCGGCAAGCTGTTTTCCAGCTCGGGCTGATTAATAGTTGGGGAGGCAAAGACTTGATTGCTCTCTCTGCGGACATACAGCCCGGCTCGTACCGTTTTGAGCTTGAAATCGTAATCGGCAAGTAGCTCCTGGTTTTGCAGTTGATCCGGCTCATTCTTGGCATGATATTTCAATTCGAGGAAAATATTCTCTTCTTGTTCTGTCAGCGGATTGAGCTGATAATGCACTTTATAAAAATCGCGAAAGCTGTTGAAATCGCCTGTTGCCGCAATCGTAAATAGGCTGGCGGCTACGAAAAACGTCAGCAAGCTGATGACTAGCATCCCTGTGTAAGAAAGCAGCAGCTTGATACGGATGGACATGGACTCACCTACTTTCAATAGGGTGAAAACTCATACGCAAGATGACAAGTCCATTATATACAAGACGTTCAGCTGGTAAAGCATAATTACTTGGAACTCGGACAAAATCAGTTATACTAGCAAATAAGAAAACGAGAGCTTTTTATGAATGGGAAGGACGGGGATATTCATGAAAGTAGCCATTGCACAACTGACAGCGACGATGGATAAGACGCAAAATTTGCAAAAAGCAGCCGATTACATCGCAAAAGCAAAGGCAGCAGGGGCAGATTTTGTCATCTTGCCTGAAATGTACAGCGCACCTGCCACGCCAAAGTCGGGAGTAACCCCAGCGGAGGTAGCGGAAAAGCTGGATGGTCCATTTGTTTCCGGCTTGGCAGAGCTTGCTTCCGAGCATGGAGTTTATGTGGTTTGCGGTGTGTTCGAATCGATCGAGGGTGATGAAAACCGCGCCTACAATACGACCGTTTTTCTAGGGCGTGAAGGACAGCTGCAGCATGCATACCGCAAGACACATTTGTACGATGCCTTTTCCTACACAGAATCGGACTTCATCGCGCCTGGGGATAATCCGTATCAAGTGGTAGAAACGGAATTTGGCAAAATCGGGCTGATGGTATGCTACGAGGTGCGCTTCCCGGAAATCGCGAGACAGTTTGCGCTACAGGGTGCCGATATTTTGTTTGTGCCAGCAGGCTGGGTAGCGGGAGCGATGAAAGAAGATCACTGGGAGACACTGGTTCGTGCGCGTGCCATTGAAAACACGATGTTTGTATGTGCGGCTGATCAGGTCGGAAATATTTTTGCCGGACGGAGCATGTTCGTCGATCCGATGGGTGTCGTGATTGCAAGTGCAGGGGAAGAAGAAACCTTGTTGATCGCAGAACTGGATGTTAGTCGGATTGAACGAGTACGGGGCAAATTGCCAAGCGTAGCCAACCGCCGAGTGGAACTGTATACCAATTAAATGCCTATGCACACTTTCTCTTTTGTTCAATATGATGGTAACAGATATCCAGTCATTATTTTGGCCCTTATGTAAGCGTCACCATCATGAGAGAGGGAGTGTGTACGAATGTTCTGGTTCGTATGGGCTGTCGTCGGTGTGGTCGTTTGGTGGGCAATGAGTAGGATCTGTTCAGGAAAAGCGGCAGGATCAAGCTGGTGGGCTTCGCTCATTGCTGCTCTTGTGGGTAGCTGGCTGGGCGATTTGGTACTGGGTGATTGGCTTTGGATGTGGGCCGGCTTCAACGTCATTGCCGGAGTCATTGGTGCGGTCGTCGTTACTTGGTTGTGGTGTTTGGTAAGAAAACAACTGCAATAAGCGAAAAGATTTCGTACGACTAACGAATCAGGAATCGTCCAAAGGGGCGGTTCCTGTTTTTTTCTTTGGTCACTTTATATGTGGCTGCGGTGGGGAGAAGAATATTTCCAGTCTAGGCTTCAGTGCTCCGTCCCACTGTGGGAATAGACTGCCCGCTGCGAAGGGCTTAGCGGGGAAACGCAAAAGTGGTAGCCGCTACGTCGCGTGGGCACGGTTGCGTTTCTATTTCCCGCTAATCCCTTCTCCGCTCGGTAGGACTTCACAATTCGCTACGTCTGGAAATATTCTTCTCTAGCGTAACGAATGTGCATTCTTCAATCTTTTAAGGATTTTAAAACACGATGAAGACTGAAAGCTAGTAGAGGAAACAGGAGAAAACAGCGAAGATCTTAGGGACACCGACCGAGACGCAATGCAAAAAGAGAAACACGCCTTTAAGCGTCCACCTCTGAAACACATCCTGAATGGACTACTTTGGACGCGGTTTCGCTTTTTGCATGGAGTTGGGCAGTCAAACCCACAGGGGGTGGCCCTAGAAGCTGAGCGTTTTCTCCTGTTTCCTCCCCACCACAACAGCCGGACAAAGTTATTCATGTAAGACAGTTTGGAATAATACAAAAACAATTCATACTTGACCAGTAGGGATTGTTGGTAATATAACTATATCTATACCGAATACAATAATGAGAGGTACATAAAACGAAAGGGAGGGGAATATATGTCGACGTTATTGATCATCGCAAACATTGTTTTGTTGCTCTTATTCATTGCTGGATTGTATGCCATGCAAAAGAAGCATATTTCTTTTTCCAAGCGGGTATTTGTTAGTCTCGGACTCGGGATTTTATTTGGACTCATTTTGCAATACGTATACGGAGCCAAATCGGACGTACTCAAATCCACCATCGAATGGTACAACATTGTAGGGAAAGGCTATGTGAAGCTGCTTCAAATGATTGTAATGCCACTGGTATTCATCTCTATTTTATCGGCTTTCACCAAAATGAAACTAACCAATAACATTGGGAAAATCAGTACGCTGATTATCGGACTTTTGGTAGGGACGACTGCTGTCGCCGCAGCGATCGGGATTTCCACTACCTTGGCTTTTAATCTCGACGGAGCACAATTCCAGCAGGGGGATGCGGAATCCGCTCGGATCGAACAGGTGGAACAGCGCTTGGGTGATATCCAGAACTTGAGTATGCCAGCCAAAATCCTGGAACTGCTTCCGGCGAATCCTTTCCTCGATCTGACTGGAGATCGGGCGACTTCTACGATTGCCGTTGTGATTTTCTCTGCGATTATCGGTATTGCGTATTTAGGGGTAAAACGCAAAAATCCAGAGCAAGCTGAATTGTTTGCGAAAATTGTGGACGCATTCCATACGATCATTATGCGTGTGGTTACTTTGATCTTGCGCCTGACGCCATATGGTGTACTGGCAATCATGATCAGAGTGGCAGCTACTAGCGATTACAATGCCATCTGGCAACTGGGCAAGTTCGTTGTCGCTTCGTATGTGGCGATGATTATCATGTTTATCATTCATCTGTTGCTGTTGACGTTTGCAGGATTGAATCCAATCACCTATGTGAAAAAATCATTCCCTGTCCTGACGTTCGCCTTCACTTCGCGTACAAGCGCGGGCGCGTTGCCGCTGAATGTGAAAACGCAACAAAGCATGGGTGTTTCTGAGGGAATTGCCAACTTCGCAGGCTCCTTTGGACTCTCCATCGGACAAAATGGTTGCGCAGGGATCTATCCGGCCATGTTGGCCATCATGGTAGCACCAGTCGCAGGAATTGATCCGCTGACACCATCGTTCATCCTGACACTGATCGCAGTAGTGGCACTCAGCTCCTTCGGGGTTGCTGGCGTAGGGGGCGGAGCAACCTTTGCAGCTCTTCTCGTCTTGTCCACGATGAATTTGCCAATTGCCATTGTCGGTCTGCTCATCTCCGTTGAGCCGTTGATTGACATGGGCCGCACAGCGCTAAACGTAAGCGGAAGCATGACCTCCGGACTTTTGACGAGCAGAGTGACAAAAGAGCTGGATACCAATGCTTACCACGGAAATGAACAAAAAACACTGACTGTGTAAATGTAAATTAAACAAAACAGGCTGTACCGTCTCTTGTGACAGGTACAGCCTGTTTTGTTATATTATGTGTTTTCAAGAAACTCATGAATACAAAAGTTACGGAGAGGAAGAGAAAAACGGAGCGACCGAAGGCCTTGGCACGCCTACCCAGTCGGAACTCCAAAAAGCTGTACACGCTTGTCGACCTACCTCTTCATAGAGAACCTTCCGCCCATCGGGTGGCTTTTGGTCGACGTACCGCTTTTTGGAGTGGAGACGGACATCCCCGCTTCCTCGCTGGCGTGCCACGAACGGAGGAAGCCCGTTTTTCTCTTCCCCACCACTATGTTCGCACAAACATAAGATTTTTTGCCTTTACGGATTAACCGAGGTGTACTTAAAGTACGCGCCTCCCAGCGGGAAGATGATGAAATCCTTCACCTTGTCGTTTTTCACATAAGGACTTCCACGGAAGTTGATTGGAGCCAACGGCATTTCCTCCATAAGAATCGTTTCCGCTTCTAGCAGGATTTTTTTCCGCGCGCCCAAATCAGGCTCATTGTAGCTCTTGTCGATCAGCTCTTTAAACTTGGCATTTTCCCAATCCGGGTGGTTGTTTCCACCCGTTTTATCACGGAACATCTCCAGGAAGTTGATCGGGTCGTTGAAGTCTGCTCCCCATTGGAAGCGGATCATGTCAAAGTTCGCTTGCGATCTCATGTCGCGGTACACCTTCAGCTCCGCCGTGTACAGCTTCACGTTGACGCCGAGTGCTTTTTTCCACTGATCTTGAAGAGCTTCGGCCAGCTTTTTATTGGTATCATTCGTATCAAAGGTGTAGGTGACAGTCGGGAAGGTCGAGAGTCCGAGCTCCTTCATACCTTCTTCCAGCAGTGCTTTTGCTTTCGCCTGGTCTTCTTTAAAGTAGCCATCTGGTTTTAATCCCATGGAAGTCGGTACCCAACCGTAGGCGGCTGGAACACCCGTCTGCAAAATATTGTCGATGATTTCCTGACGGTTGATGGCATAAGCGAAGGCTTGGCGAATTTTTTTGTTGTTGAACGGTGGTTTGTTTGTATTAAAAACAACGGATTGTGTGCCCGGATTATCCGCGACCATCAGCTTCCCCGCATCTTTGAGTGTAGGGATTGCGTCGGTCGGAAGTGTTGAGGCAGGATAGCCGCCCCAATCGATGTCGCCGTTTTCGAACATCGAGAACGCCGTATTGTTGTCCTCAATCATAGCAATTTCAATTCGGTCGAGTTTGACGTTGTTCTTATCCCAATAGTTCGGGTTTTTCGTAAAGACGATTCTGCTTTTATGCTCCCACTTGTCCATGATGAATGGACCATTTCCCACGATGGTTTTCGCTTCATTCGCCCATTTCGGGTTTCCTTCCAGCGTTTTTTGATGCAACGGGAAGAGGGTCGGGAAGAAGGTCAGCTCACGGAAAAATGGAGTCGGTGACTTCAGGTTGAATTCCACGGTGTAGTCGTCTACAGCTTTGACGCCTACATCCTCTGCTTTGCCTTTCCCCGTATTGTACTCCTCTCCTCCTTTAATGTAGTAAAGCTGATAGGCGTACTCGGACGCTGTTTTCGGATCGAGGTTGCGCTTGATCGCATAAACGAAATCATGGGCGGTGACAGGGTCTCCGTTGCTCCATTTGGCGTCCTTGCGAATTTTGAAGGTGTAGTTCATGTAATCCGGCGAGTTAGTGAAGCTCTCGGCCGTAGCATTGACGAGTTGACCATTCAGGTCATAGCTGGTCAAACCTTCAAAGGCAGCGTAAATCATGTCAAACGAATCCGCGTCGACGGCGATCCCAGGGTCCATCGATGGCGGTTCGTTGTTGATGCTCCAATTTAACACCATCGGCTCTGTTTTTGTCGCTTCTGCAGGTGTAGTGGAGCCAGTGGGTTCAGCAGGTGTGGAAGAGTTCGAGCACCCCGCTAGTACCCCGAAAAGCAAGGTAAGACAGGTTGCGATTGCCAGTCCCTTTTTCATAAATACCCCCCTAAAAATAATAATAATAGAAAACGTATATTCAGAATATTTGCTAGCGTTTTCGATAGCAAAGGAATTTTTTTAGTTTCTCGATAAAAAATATTTACTTCGGCCATTGACTGTATTTACTCATTTTTTAAAATATGGTATATTCTGGTAAATGTTAATGGTAGAAGGTGGGAATCATTATGTTTAAGAAAATGGTTTTTTCAGCATTAAGCGTAGCCGTATTTTCTTCAGTGCTAACGTCTCCGATTCAAGCCGCAAACACACCACCTAGTGTTGATGGACAGAAAGAACATCCATTCGCTTCCGCCAGATGGAGTTCAGATGAGGAATGGATTCGAAAATCTGCTCCTGTACCAGCAGGTTGGGTCGTCATTCGTGAAGATCTAGGGTCCAAGCTCATTAAAAATACAGCAGGTGCTCCCTATGGTGAGGAATTACGAGTTAGCAAATATTCTCCCGTTCCAGCGGGATGGGTAGTTTTACGAGATGAAGTAGCTGGTCGGGTGATAAAATACGTAATAGGAGCAACTTATCGTACGGAGTTCAATGTGACTAAGTTCTCTCCCATTCCAACTGGATGGGTTGTATCGCGAGAAAATTATGATAGCAAAACGATCATGAATGTCGTTGGAGCCCCTTATGGAACCGTATTATTAGTAAGCAAATACTCCCCTGTTCCACCAGGATGGGTTTACGAGGGACAAGTGGCTGCTGGTAAGTACATTAAAAACTTGAATCGCTATTAGTCGTATTCCATAAATCTTCGAACTCAACTTAGTAATGGGAAACTTTCTATAGAAAAAGAACTGATGGATAAGGAGTATATAACCATCAGTTCTTTTTAATTTGCCCATTGACAAAAAAATACAAATGGATTACATTTCAGGTTGTTAAGTGCTTAACTAAATAAGGGGGGAGAGCATGGCAGATGATCTCGAAGCGTATGTAAAACAGCCCCCTTTACGGACAAAGGCATTCTTTTCCTTGGTAGACGCTACCGCAGATTTGGTGGCGCTCTCAGAAAAATATTGGCATGCAAAAGGCATGAACGGCGCAAGAATCCGACTATTGGTAGAGATCGCGAAGCATGGTGACAGTATCCTGCCTTCACGCTTGGCAGAGTGTATTGGTGTGACGAAGGCCAACATTAGTCTTTTGCTTGCGCCACTGGAAAAGGATGGTCTGATACACCGGGCTTCCCATCCTGAAGACGGCAGAAAATCCGTAATCTCACTGACGGAAGCAGGAAAACAGCTTCTTTTCGTGCACCTTCCCGGAAATCGCCAGGTAATTGCAGAGGGGTTAAAAGGACTGGAGGAGCAGGAGCTGCATCAACTGCTATTTTTATTAGGGAAAATAAGGAAGAGTGTGAGATGAACTTTGGGGCGCAGGGGAAATGGGGGAAAAAGCATGTCAATCCTCATCACAGGAGCAACGGGCAAGCTAGGGAGCTTGATTATCGAACAGCTTTTGAAAAGGGTGGAAAGAGAACGCCTCATTGCCTGTGTGCGCCGACTGGACAAAACGACAAGGCTAAGAGAGTTGGGAATCGAGGTAAGACAGGCGGATTATGATGACCCTCTGTCTCTGGAGCGCTCTTTTGTGGACGGCACGAAGCTTTTGTTTATCTCCAGCCCCCACACTGATGATACCGCTCGTGTACGACAGCATAGTCATGTCATAGAAGCGGCGAAAAAAGCAAATATCACTCACATAGTGTATACCAGCTTTGCCTTTTTGGAAAAAGCAAATATCTCGCTCACGCATCTCCATTTGGCAACCGAACACGCCATTCGCACGACAGGGATACCGTATACGTTTCTGCGGAATGGACTTTACAGTGATGTGATTGCGGCATTTGGCATTCAGCAGGCAATCGAAACAGGAGAGCTCATTACATCCCCTGGCAAGTGGAGCTTTCACACAGTGACACGCGAGGATCTGTCATTGGCTGCTGCCACTGTGATCAGCACAGAGGGGCACGAAAATCAGACTTACGTGCTTACGGCTTCCCGAGCTTGGACTTTTGCAGAGCTGGCTGAAGTGTTGACGGCACAGACAGGCAAATCTATCAGGCATCGGGAGGACCCTCTTGCAGAAAGTTGGCTGTATCGCTTCTTGATGCAGATTGATGCGAGCAGCACGACGACGGATTTGGAGAGAATCATCGGCAAGCCCACTGCTTCACTCGAACAAATGGTTATGCAAATCATGGAGCAAGCGTAGTATGCTTGGCATCCAGTAGACAAAGAGAACGGCACATGATATGAATGAGGAAATGGTGTCGATCATGACCAGGTAGGAGATAACGCCCTTATGTATAGAATCGGTGTTGTAGGACCACGGCCTTCGGTGGAGCGGATTCTGGCAGTTGCCAATGAGTTTGAGCATGAGATCGAATTTGTTCCTTTTCGTTATGAGGACGTTCGTGACGTGAGCAAAATCGTCCTGGAGCATCATCCAGAATTAAACGGATGGTTCTTCTCTGGACCGATTCCGTTTACCATCGCCAAAAACGTGCTCAGCCCGGATGCCAATCTCGTGTATTGCCCGCCGAACGGTTCGAATCTGTACCGTTGTTTCATTCAGATGTCGATTGATCAAAAGACAGCCGTGAACCGTGTCTCCATTGATATGATTGATTCGGAAGGAACGCATTTGCGGGAGGCGATGTCGGAGCTGGACATACCCGAAGAGGAGATTTACGTCAGTACGTACGACGAGAATTTTGACCTCGATGCGATCACGCAGTTTCATGTATCACTGTGGCGTGAAGGCAAGACACAAGGAGCGTTCACCACGTTTTCTGTGGTGGAACATGCACTGCGCGAAGAGGGTATTCCAGTCTATCGTGTCTTGATGACCAAAATGGAGATTCGGCAAGCGATGAAAATTGTCATCGAAAAGGTGAAAAGCTCCTATTTCAAGGACACACAAATTGGGGTAGAGATCATTGAACTAGAGCAGTTTGACAAGATTCCCGAGCGGGCCAGCACACGTTTTTACTTGCAGCATCTAGAGCTAAAGATCAGACAAATTCTGCTTGCGCTCTGCGATCGGCTGGACGGCTCTTTGCTGGCAAATGGCAACGGACGCTACCAGATTTTCAGCTCGCGTGGTGCGATTCAACGAGAAATTGAAATGCTACGACACACGGTGGAACAGCTCTCTTTGGAGGCAGAGGTTCCGGTTGCAGTAGGCGTAGGCTTTGGGGACACAGCTTTTTCAGCGGAAAACAATGCGCGAAAAGCAATCCAGCACGCAAAAGAACGACCGGGGGCAGGCATTGTCGTCGTACAGGATAATGGCGTCATGATGGAATCGGTGGGAGAAGCAGAGGAGCTCGCCTATTCGTTCCGCTCCAGTGATCGCGCGCTGTTGGAAAAGCTGAACCGGGCCAATGTCAGCGTCAAATCGTATCACAAGCTGCGTGCGTTGATTCAGCGTATGGGCTGGAAGTCGTTTTCGACGACGGATATCGCTTCGCATTTGTCGATGACGGTACGGAATGCCCAGCGGATCATGGGAAGCTTGTGCGAGGTGGATTTGGCCGAGTTTAACGGGGAAGAGCAGCAGGCTGTGCGTGGCAGACCGAAAAAACTTTATAAGTTGAAAATATAAGGGCACCCAGGAGTACTTGGGTGTTTTTAATTTCTTGAAAAGACAATGATTTATTTTGTCATTCTCATTCTCAGTTTCTCTTCGACCCCTAGGATAAAAGAAGCGACAAAAAACGAAATACTTTTCTATCAGTTTTTTTGCATTGTTAGGGGCTTTTTAGACAGGATTATTTTATATAGAACCAAAGGAGTTGATCGAGAAGAAAAACGATGATACCATATATGGGATTAAAAGGAAGTTTGTTAGGGAGGTTAAATTAGTGGCAACGACCAAAGAGAGAAAAACAACTTTGGGGGAGCTAATTAAACGTTATAGGGGTAATACTTCATTGTCAGAGTTATCACGAGTGTCTGGTGTTTCCAAAAGTGTAATTGGGAAAATCGAAAATGGTGAAACAAAACGACCTGAACTAAAGACACTGATACCCATTTTCTCTGCGTTAAATATTCCAAAAGAAGAAATGATGGAACTGTACATTAAGATTGAAGATCGTTTTGAGATACTATATGAGCTACTCTTGGAGGAACTTGAATTTGACAATGTGTCTTTATGTAGAAAATTAGCAGAGAAAATAATGGAATGTCCTGGAGAGGAGAGTTGGACATTAGCGGATAGGTTATATAAATTAGCCGTTTCTGTTAAGGAATCACCTCTTAAACTAGTACTATTAGAAGTACTGATCAAATATTGTCGGATCAGGGGCATTCATCCAATCTTTGCGAGGAGTCTTTTGCAAAGATATTTACTAGAGCGAACTGATCTGAATAGGTTGAGAGAAACGTTTAAACTTGGTGAAGAAGTGAAACACTACTTAGAATTTCTGAACATAGAGGAGAAAATAACTTTTCTGTTTCGTTTTGCACTGCATGCTCACAATATCCAAGAATACGTAATGTGTATTGAAAGCTGCAAGCAGGGTATTGAACTAGAAAAGAAGGATACTGAGCTTAAGGCAAGAGCCTATCTGAGCATGATTAATTGCTATTCTTATACAGCTAACTATGATGAGGTTGAGAAGCATTTAGACATATTTGAAACATTTAAGCATGACTTTGTAGGAGAAGCATCATTACTGACAAGAGCTATTGTAAAATCAAGAAAAAAAGAGTTTGATTTGGCTATCCCATTATTAAAAAAATGTTTGGATGAAACAAGTAAGCAGGCACAAATACATGTAGAAAACGAACTTCTGGATATATACTTGCAGCTTGGTGATATGAAATCAATTGTTGGTCTAATAAGCAGAGAAGATTTATTCCTTCCTAGGAATCCTGAAACACCGTATAAATATTCTGCTATCGGTTCGTATTTTCGTCTTAAAGGGATTTATCGATTCAGGACTGGCCTTTTTGATTTAGGGGTTGAAAGTTTCATAAAAAGTATTGGAGCGTATAAAACAATAAATGCCCATGAGGAAATAAATATCTGTATGAAAGAACTCATGAAAAACATCTGCAATAGTTCTATGGAATTAAAAAGGGAGCACATAGCCATGTTGCAGGAAGTGCTATGATAGATTAAGTATAGAACCATTAAATCCCCAAAGAGGTGAACGGAATTGAAAAAAAACATGATTTTGCTTGCTTCGTCTTTCGTTATTTTAGTTGCAATTTTTAGTCCAATAGTCGAAGGAAAATCATTTAACATCCGAAAGCCACCACTAATTATTCAGTATGAATATGATCCGGGGCATTGAATTATATTGAAACTTTGGAACGCGCGCAGCGTTCTTTTTTTTGTTCATAAGACAAGCGAATAAAATACCCATTATTAAACACCGATTTGTCGAAATAAATCGAATGTCTCACGAAAAAGTTAGATACGTAAGATTAATGAGACGTATGGTAGTATCCAAATAATACCATAATAGGAGGAATCTAATGGAATTGTTGGAAAAATATTTAGTATACGAAGACATAAAAAAGCAGGCGCAATCCATTAGATTCAACTCCTATGAGAGCTATCTCAATCAGATGATAGAGGATCTGAAAAAAGAATTGGAGGATGCCGTTAGTAAGTATGGGCTATCACATTCGATAGTCATTGATTTAAGCCAAGAGCTGGATAAATACATTGTAGAATGTCAAAAAAGAAAACTTGTGAGTACTAAATTATTCAATGAAAGGAGGTGAGAATCTATAGAAGTGACACATAGAAAATAAGGGGGTGCATAGCATATATAATAAAATATAACTCAGATTTTTTTAAATGAGTAAACAACAAAATTTATGAAAGTAATATAATTGTAGTAAAATGTAAAATTAGGTAAAATATATACAAAGGGAGAGTTAAGAATGTTCACCAAAAAATTTGTATCTGGATTGGTTGCAGCTACTGCACTTTCAAGTGTACTTTTAATTCCACAAGCATTTGCCCAAGGTACAGGTGATAATCCTGAAATAACTGAAGATAAACCAACACAAGAACAAATCGAAGCAATACCAGAAAAAGAAGAATTATTGGAAAGATATATTGAAAGTAAATATGAAAAATTCGAGCGCTCGGACATCAAAAATATGTCTGAATCTGAATATCCGAATATTGCGGCAAATAAGGCCGGTGAAAAATACCGTGGCACTATTGGTGTAGACGCCTTTGAGCAAGAGACCAATTACTATTGCGGTCCAGCAACAGTCAAGCAAGTTTTACATTTCATTAATGGCAAGTCAAAATCTCAAGATCAATATGCCAAAGAACTTGGTACTACTAAAGCAGGAACAGATTTCTCACTAATTGATGAACTGTTAAACAAACACCAAGACCGAACTAAGTATGTCTACAAAACTCACAGTTCTGATGAAAAACACAAATTTCTAGATAAGATTGAATACGGTATTGAATCTGATTATCCAGTATTAATGGATCTGCACATTAAGCCTTCGTACATGCCCATTTATAACAAACCTGTTGAAGGACATATCTTGAATGCTTCTGGTTATGATTGGCGTGATTGGGAACTAAGATTGACCGACCCATTTGACCAGAATGGTAAAGGTCGAACTCTAGGTAATACATGGCATCCTGCCGATGGAGTTTGGAAAGCAAATCAAGCACACTTTCGTCAAGCAGTAATCTGGTAGAATCAGCAGAATCCTTGGAGCAATCGCTTCAAGGATTCTTACTCGAGCTAAGGAGAAGAATCGTTTATGAGAAAACAGCAGTTTCTTTGTATGACACTGATTTCTATTTTGTTATCTTCATGTAGCAGTGTGCAGCAGGAGACTCTTGAAGCAAAACCAGAGGTACATACGACTAAAAAAGTAATCAAAGATGAGAAAATCGATAAGCCACAGAAGGATGCTACATTAATCAGCAATTTTGATGAAGTGGCACCTCAAATACAAAGTAATTCAAATGTAGTGTTGCCACTCACAATAAAGAAATATGATATTGAACGGAAAACACTAGAAGATGAACTCATTGCACCTGAATATGTTACTCACAACATAATAGCTTTTCAGTCATATGTGTCCAAAGAGGATGCTTCACGAGCATCAATTGGCCTTATTGATAGAAAAACTAAGAAATATACCAAGATTCGTCAAGCTTCTGATGAGAAATTTATGAACAGTCTCACCGGGTATAAAAACAAATTGTACTGGGTCGAGTTTGACAAATCAGAAAAGGATGAAAATCACTGGACAATCTGGGAATACAATCTTTCTAACAAGAAGACCAATAAAATGAAATCTGGAGTTAGCAGAAAGAAAACAGACCCTCCAATTTTAAGCATGGCACAAGGAAAACTATGTTGGCTTGAATATGAGGTAGTTGGAGAAAGAACGATAAGCAAAATAATTTCATTTGACATCGAAAAAAATAGAGAGAGTATCATATCAACTGAAGAATTGGATGAATCAGATGAAAGGGATGGCATCTATTTTAGTTCAATAAAGGCGGTTAAAGAGGGCTATATTGTCGATGTATCTATCTTTGATAAGAGAGCAAAGACAAAATCGTATAGGATTTCCTTTTATCCAATTAACGGTAAAGAACCGATTCATATTATAGACCGTGACAGAGTAATCGACTTTACAGTAGATGGAGACTGGTTTGTTTGGACTGAGGAGGGTTCAGTTTTTGTAGCATCTCTGAAAGAAGGAAAAGTAAAGTATAAATTTGATAGTGCAAGTAGCACACTTACAAACGACACTCCCATTATTAAAGATAATTACCTTTTTTATCGATACGCAGTCAATCAAATTTTTGTTGTCGATTTGTCAACAGGAAAGCGAAAACCAATTACTGATAACATAACGATGACAAGTAAATTGTTTCGATCTGATTCAGCCATTTCGTTTGGAGTGGATGACTCGGAGAATAGTCCAAAGACCATTTCTATGTATGTTATTGAATGAATAAATCCTAATAAGTAGTTATCCTGTTTAACACTCCCATGAGAATATGTGTAATTAGAACAGTTCGTAAAGGAAACAGGCGAAAAAGCGAAGCTCTTTAGACACGGTTTCGCTTTTTCGTCTGTTTCCTCTTCTCCAAAACAACTGGACAAAATTTGTTATTTTCCAAGAAGTCTAACAACTTTTGTTGAAAAAACAGAAGGGCAACTATATAATTCAATTAAGCGAAAATGTCCTTTATTATTCGTATATTGTAAGGGTTTCATTTTGCCAGTCTTCTCATATTTCTAGAGCTTGCCTATCGGACCTGGGCATGGAAAAAGACATGCTCCAGAGTTAACAGGAGGAATTGAACGATGTTGGATCTGGTTTCGTTGCGAAGAGATTTTCATAGACATCCAGAGGTGGGTTTTACGGAGTTCCGTACCGCTTCCAAGGTAGTAGAGATTTTGACGTCCCTCGGCTATGAGGTCATATACGGACAAGAAGCAATCGATGGAGATTCCCGGCGGGGCGTGCCTTCCGAGGCGGTTCTCGAGGTAGCGTATGAAAGAGCTTTGCGTGACGGTGCGAACCCAGCCATCGTTGAAAAAATGCGTGGTGGCTATACAGCAGTGATCGGTGTGAAGAAAGGGAAGGCACCTGGACCAACGGTTGCTTTTCGTTTTGACATGGACGCACTGCCTGTTTTAGAAAGTACGGAGCAAGACCATTTTCCACAAGCGAATGGCTTCCGCTCCCATTATGAAGGCAACATGCATGCCTGCGCTCACGACGGTCATACCACGATTGGCTTGGGATTGGCAGAAGCGCTTGCAGCAGGGGATTTTTCCGGTACGCTCAAACTGATCTTCCAACCAGCCGAAGAAGGCGTGCGCGGTGCATACGCGATCGTGGAAAAAGGCCATTTGGACGATGTTGACTATATTTTCTGCAACCATTTGGGTGTCAATGTGCCGCTAGGTGAGGTACACGGCGGTTCCTATGGATTTTTGGCTACCACGAAAATGATGGCGCATTTCTACGGTGTTTCTTCACATGCTGGTGCGTCGCCAGAGCAAGGGAAAAATGCATTGCTCGGAGCGGCTACCGCCCTGTTGAACATTCATGCGATTCCTCGCTTCAGCACTGGTGATACGAGAATCAATGTGGGGGTCCTAGAAGGCGGAACAGCGGCGAATATCATTCCGGCCTATGCCAAGATGGTTGTGGAGACTCGCTCCATCACCGAAGAAGTAAATGAAGAAGTAGAAAATCGCGTACGAAACATCATTGCGCACAGTGCCGCTATGCATGAGCTCGACTACAAAATCGAAGTCATCGGAGGAGCAATCCCGATCAACTACGATGTGGAGATGGCAGAGCTTGCCCTGGAAGAAGCCAAGCATGTAGAGGGCTTCCATTCCTTTAAGCACGGCGAGTACAACTCGATGGGCAGTGAAGATGCCAGCTTTATGATTAAACGCGTTCAGGACCGTGGCGGAAAAGGAACGTACATGGCAATCGGTACGGATATCCCGGCATCTCACCACCATCCGAAGTTCGATATACAAGAAGAGATTTTGCCACGCAGCGTAGCTCTTTTGAACCGAATTGCCAGACGATTGCTGACGTAAAAACGTTCCGAAACTGAGCGGAAAAGCACGTGGACAACGAGGGCAGAGAGGATGCTTGCGAATGCATACCAAGCGAATTGCAGAAATGATTGAGAAAAAGCGAGATGCCTTCATCAAGGTGAGCGACCAGATTTGGGACTTCGCGGAGACGCGTTTTGAGGAGTACCAATCGGCTGACCTGCTGGCTCAAACACTCGAAGGAGAGGGCTTCAAGGTTGAGCGCGGTGTAGGTGGGATGAAAACGGCCTTCATCGGAAGTTTTGGCAGCGGCAATCCTGTCGTGGCGATTCTGGGAGAGTTCGACGCTCTGTCGGGCATGAGTCAGAAAAAAGGACAAACCACAGAAGAGCCTCTCGTAGCTGGCGCAAACGGCCATGGCTGCGGACACAACTTGCTCGGTACCGCTTCTCTTGCGGCAGCCGTTGCAGTGAAAGCGTACATGGAAGAGAACAACATGGCGGGGACTGTTCGTTACTACGGCTGCCCAGGGGAAGAAGGCGGCTCCGGGAAAGCGTTCATGGCGCGAGCAGGATTGTTTGACGACGTGGACTTCGCGCTTTGCTGGCACCCAATGGGCTACAACAGCATCATGTCCATCGATTCACTCGCGAACTATCAAATCTACTTTAAATTCAAAGGAAAGAGTGCCCATGCGGCAGCAAGTCCACATCTCGGTCGAAGCGCACTGGATGCAGTGGAATTGATGAATGTCGGCGTGAACTACTTGCGTGAGCACATTATCCCGGAAGCACGTGTGCACTATGCCATCACGAACTCCGGTGGCTTGTCGCCAAATGTGGTTCAACCAAAAGCAGAGGTGCTCTACCTCGTACGTGCGCCAAAGGTTGATCAAGTACAGGAGATTTACGAACGTGTATGCAAAATTGCGCAAGGCGCTGCGCTCATGACCGAAACGGAGGTAGAGATTGTATTCGACAAAGCGTGCTTGAACCTCGTACAAAACAAGCTTCTCGAAGAGGTCATGTACAAAAACTTCCAGAAACTAGGCGTCCCTGTGCATGATGAAGCGGAACTGCAATTGGCAAAAGAAATGCGTGCGACACTGTCCAAGCAGGAACTCGCTACTTCGGAAAAACAGTCAGCGGATATGCCTGCTCCAGACATCGTGACATGGCTCAATCCATTCGACGGATCAAAAATCCCGCTGAACGGCTCCACGGATGTAGGGGATGTGAGTTGGATTACGCCAACTGCGCAATGCACAACTGCGTGCTATATGAATGGCTCCACGCTGCACTCCTGGCAATGGGTGTCCCTCGGGGCGACATCCATGGCACATAAAGGGATGCTGCATGCGGGGAAAGTCTTGGCTTCTACAGCTATTGACATGCTGAAAAACCCAGAGCTGATCGAGCAGGCAAAAGCTGAGCTGAAACAGCGACTAGGCGGTCAAACGTATGTGTGCCCGATTCCAGAGGGTGTCATGCCTTCATTAAAAAAATAAGTGACACACGGAAATAACATGCGGACGACTTCTGAACGATCAGGGGCTATCTAGAAAGTCAGTCTAAGCCCACTTTCTAGATAGCCCCACTCCAAAGATAGCAGATTAGAGCTCTTTTTTCTCCGTAGTAATAATCTCTCCCGTTTTCGCATTTATTCCAAAAGTGATAAAGCGTTTGGAACCTTTATCAGTAAACGTAAGGTTATATCTGCTAAATTTGCTTACAAAGTTGTCTACAATATTAGCACTTGAAATCTCATAGGATTTTGTTTCAGGATGTAAGGCATAGATTTTATCTACCCCGGATTTTACATTGCGGTCTGATAGAACTTTAGAAGCATCCAATGATTGTATGGTATAGCTAAGGTTCCCCGTTTTCGAATCTACTGCAAAGTGAAAAAAGTTCTTTGAATCTTTTTCAAGTCTAATAACATACTTATCATACTCACCTTTTGAAACCACATCTTCATAAGCACTGATCTCATAAGATTTTGTTTCTGGAAACTGAGCAAGACTTGATCGATTGCTGCTTTCACA